>JAUNJX010000001.1:60556-104555 GCA_030533005.1 Clostridia bacterium
TTGGGAGGGCTGTTTTTTTGCGCAAAATGTGAAAAAACATGCAGAATTGCAAATAAATGGGGCGAAATTCCATAAAAGTGGTGACAAGTGTGGTGAAGTGGTGTATAATCATAGCAACCATAGGAGGCATAGACAATTCTTGGAAAGGAGCCGCGCTGGATGCTGATCAATTCCTACACCCACAGCGTAGACGCGAAAGGCAGAGTGTTTATCCCTGCTAAGTGGCGCGATGACCTGCATGATACGGTCATCGTTACGCGTGGTATTTTGGGAAACAGCGAAAGCAGGTGCCTCTTTGGTATGTCCATGCAGGCATGGAATGAATTTTATGATAGGTTCAGGGCGCTGGCAGTGAGCGACGTACGCGCGCAAAATGCCATGCGCGTTATTTTTGCCAACGCCTGCGAGTGCGAGGTGGACAAGCAGGGACGTATCCTCATCTCTAACGGCCTGCGGGAATACGCGGGTCTGGATAAGGATGTGGTGCTCATCGGCATGGGCGGCCGCATCGAGATATGGGATGCGGAGGCTTGGCAAAAGCATAATGAGGCGCAGGGCGATGTGAACGACGAAGCGCTGCAACACCTGTTGGAGCTTGGCATATGAGTGAATTCCATCATGTGCCCATTATGGCGGCGGAAGTGATCGAAGTGATGCGTCCACAGCGTGGCGGTGTTTTTGTGGATGGGACGCTGGGCGGCGGCGGACATGCCGAACTGATTCTGCAAAGGCTGCCTGCAAGCGGGCGGTATTACGGTATAGACCGGGACGCGGAAGCCATTGCGGCGGCGACAAAACGACTGGCTGCATATCCGAATTTTACGGCTCTGCGCGGGAACTTCTTCGATATGAGAGCGTTGCTCAACGCCGTGGGCGTGGAGAGCGCGGATGGCATACTCTTGGATCTTGGCGTATCCTCTTATCAGATCGATGCGCCGGAGAGGGGCTTTTCCTACAGGGAGGATGCACCCTTGGATATGCGGATGGACGGCGCTGCGCCGCTGTCTGCGGCGGATGTGGTGAACACCTACAGCTTTGAAGCTTTATGCCACGTTTTGCGGGATTACGGCGAGGAACGGTTTGCGGCGCGGGTCGCGGACGCCATTCTGAAAGCCCGTGGGGAGAAGCCCATTACGCGCACGACACAGCTTGCGGATATCGTAAGCGCCGCGATCCCCGCCAAGGCGCGGCGGGCAGAGAAACAACATCCCGCAAGACGCACCTTTCAGGGGCTTCGCATCGAAGTCAACGGTGAGCTTGATGGGTTGGAACAGGCATTGCAACAAGCGCACGACCTGCTGAATCCGGAAGGCATACTGGCGGTCATTACCTTTCACTCCCTGGAGGACAGGATTGTAAAGCATACATTTAAACGCTTTGAGGATCCTTGTATTTGCGATAGAAAAGCGCCCATCTGTACCTGCGGGCGCAAGCCTACGGCGAAGATACTGACAAGAAAGCCCATATCGCCCGGCGAGGCGGAATTAGAGGACAACTCGCGGGCGCACAGCGCAAAATTGCGCGTTATGGAAAAACTGCCACGGCCGGCAGACGCATAAGAGAGGAAACGAAAGAATAGCATGGCAATAGCGGCACGGGAAATCCAAGGCGAATACGCGTATATGCCCGCGACAAGGGTGTATTCGCACGCCGCGGTGCTGCGTGCCGTTCGAGAGGAAAAGGCGCGTTGCGCGCGCGAAGCACAGCGTCAGGCGCGCGCGGCGCAGAACAAGGCAGCCCGTGAAGCCGCGTTAAGGCGGCTCTTTATGATCGTTACGGTGGCGGTGGCGGCGGCGTCCATGCTGCTGGTGCTGATCCGCTATTCCAAGATCAACAACGCCTATGCCGAGGTAAACCAGCTGAAGAAGGATATCGAAACGACAAAGCTGGAGATCAAGAGCTTGAATGTGGAGCTGAACAGCGCGGTTTCGCTGGAAGAAGCCCGCGATGCGGCAACGGAGGCCGGGCTTGGCTATCCCAAGGCGGATCAGATCATTACCATCGATCCCTATACGTCGGGGAGCAAAGCAAGCGGCGCCGCGCCGCAGATCGAGGTGCTGCAATAGCGCCGGGGAGGGAAACGGATCATGAGCGGACCCGATGTAGCACATAAAAAAAGACTGATTACCGTGCTTTGGGGAACCGCAGCGATCTTTGCCATTTTAATTGCGCGGCTGTTTTACCTCATGGTGATCCAAGGGCCGGAGCTGCAGGAAAAGGCGCTTTCTCAATGGACGAGAGATACGGCGATGACGGCGGCGCGCGGCACGGTGATGGATGCAAACGGCGTCGTGCTCGCCCAAAGCGGAACGGCCTACAAGGTTCTGCTTTGGCCCAACTCCATCAAGGCTGCCGAACGGGACAGGATCGCCAGCGAGCTTTCCGAGATACTGGACATGGACTATGCGACGGTGCTGGGCAGGGTAAGCAACACCAAGCTCCAACAGATCGAACTTAAACGGGGCGTGGAGCGGGATACGATACAGCGCATCATCGATTTGAAGCTGGGAAGCGGCGTAGGAACGGCGGTGGATACCAAACGCTATTACCCCAATGGAAGCCTGTTCTCTCAGCTGATCGGCTTTACCACGGTAGACGGTGTAGGGCAGGCGGGGCTGGAACAAAAGTATGACGAGTATCTGGCCGGCGAGGATGGCCGCACGATCACGGAAACGGATCGAAAGGGCAATGCACTTGCCTACGGCACACAGGAGGTTATAGAGCCTACGGATGGATACGATCTGGTGCTTACGGCAGACAGCGTGGTGCAATCCTTCTTGGAAAAGGCGTTGGAGGAAGCGGTAGCTGTCAATCAGGCGGAAAACGCGCAGGGGATCGTCATGAACTGCCGGACGGGCGCGATATTGGCCCTGTCAACCAAACCGGATTACGATCCCAACCAGCCGCCGCGAAACGATCTGACCCTGTTGAATTCATTAAGTAGGCAACGGCTGGTAACGGATGCTTATGAACCGGGCTCGACCTTTAAGATCATTACGCTTGCTTCCGCCTTGGACAGCGGCATCGTAACGGCGGAGAGCACCTTCAACTGTGCGGGGTACCGCCTCGTGAACGGCGAAAGGGTGCGTTGCTGGAAATCGGCGGGACACGGCCACCAAAACATGACGCAGGCGGTAGCAAATTCCTGTAATGTGGCCTTTATGGATACCACCCTCGATATGGGAGAGGAGATTTTTTACAAGTACCTTTACGCTTTTGGCTTTGGTTCTTCCACGGGAAGCGGTATCGCGGGCGAATCCGGCGGCATCGTGACAAACCAAAAGTACATGACGGACAACACGCTCGCCCGCATCGGCTTTGGCCAGAGTATTGCCGTTACACCCATTCAAATGATCGCGGCAGCCAGCGCCGCCGTAAACGGTGGAAACCTGATGCAGCCGTATGTGGTGGATAAGATCGTCGCAGAGGACGGCACGACAGTGATAGAGAACGCCCCTACGGTCGTACGGCGTGTGATCAAGGAGAGCACCTCCCAAACCGTGCGGGAAATGCTTGAATATGTAGTGGCACAGGGAAGCGGCAAGAACGCGGGCGTGCCGGGATACCGCATCGGCGGCAAAACGGGCACGGCACAGAAGTACGAAAACGGCAAGATCGCTGATGGAAAGCTGATCGCTTCCTTCCTTGGCTTTGCACCGGCGGATGATCCGGAATACGTCGTGCTGATTCTGGTGGATGAGCCCAAGGTCGGACCCATCTTCGGCAGCACCGTGGCGGCTCCCTTCGTGGGGGATGTCATGGAGGAAATCCTCCGATACTATGGACATATGCCGGAGCTGGACGATGATGCGGTCGAAGTGCCGGATGTGGTGGGGCGCAGCATAGAGGGTGCGGAGAGCACACTTAAGAGCGCAGGACTGAAAGCAACGTATCAGGGAACCGGCGAGGTGATTGCCCAGATCCCGCGGGCGGGTTCCAGCGTATTGGAAGGAAGCGGTGTGCTGCTGTATACGGTAGACACCAACGAGGTGCTCACCGAGGAGGAAACGGCGGAGGAGCCGGAGGATACCACGGTCATTGTCCCCGATTTGTACGATATGTCCAGACTTTCGGCGGCAAAGGCGTTGAAGAACGAGGGGCTGGTCATGGTGGTGCCGGGCAGGCAAAAGGGAAAGGCTATCCGGCAGGTGCCGACGGCGGGCAGCATCGTGGAACGGGGCACAGAGGTGCTGGTAGAGTTTTCGGAAGCCGAGATGGGCGAGCGAAAAGACGAGGATAAACAAGAACAATAGGCCCCTAGGGCAGAAGCGTGGAGGTTTACATGCTGTTATCAGAACTTGCAAGACCAACGGAGCATACGTTGTTTGGCACGGATCCGCAGGTCGGCGTACTTTGCTATAATTCCCGCAAGGTGCAGCCCGGCGATGTGTTTTGCTGCGTGGTGGGCACGTTTGCAGACGGACATGCTTTTGCCAAACAGGCGATCGACGCGGGTGCTGCGGCGCTTGTGGTGGAGCACAGACTTCCCTTTGATATCCCGCAGCTTCTTGTGCCCAATACGCGTATCGCCATGGCGGAAATGGCGGCGGCGCGCTGCGGCTATCCCGCAAAGTCCATGTGCATGGTGGGCGTCACAGGTACAAACGGCAAAACCAGTGTGACCTATATGCTCAAGGCTATCTTTGAGCGAATGGGGAAAAAGGTGGGCTTGATCGGCACCATTCGCAACATGATCGGGCAACGTAACATAGATACCGAACGCACGACGCCGGAAAGCGTGGATTTGCAGGAAATATTGGCTATGATGCGCGACGACGGCGTGGATATCGTGGTGATGGAGGTTTCCTCCCATTCGCTGGATCAGCATCGCGTGCATGGCATCACATTTGATGTAGGCATTTACACCAATCTGACGCAGGATCACTTGGACTATCACAAGACCTTTGAAAACTATCTCGCCGCGAAGCGGATACTTTTTCAAAACAGCAGACATGCCGTGATCAACGCGGATGATTCTTATACTGCGCGGCTTATGGAAGGCTTGGATATTCCTCGCACAAGCTATGGCGTGCGGGAAAAAGCCGACGTATATGCAAGCGATATCGATATCACGACTCGGGGCGTGCAATTCCAAATGCATGCATCTGCCGGCGAGGCGCTCGTGTATGTTCCGATTCCGGGCTTGTTCAGCGTATTCAACGCGCTGGCGGCCGCTACGGCCGCGATGCATCTTGGCAGCACCATGGAAAACGCGATTGGCGCGCTTGCGCATATGGTGAGCGTATCAGGCCGGTTGGAGCCGTTGCCTACGGGCGACAGAGGCTTTTCGGTATTGCTTGATTATGCGCACACACCGGATGCGTTGGAAAATGTACTCAAGACCGTGCGCGGCTTTTGCAAGGGGCGGCTGATTGCACTCTTTGGCTGCGGCGGCGACAGGGATCATGCCAAACGTCCCATCATGGGCGAGATCGCAGGGCGTTACGCGGATTTCCTCGTTGTGACCTCGGATAATCCCCGTACGGAGAACCCCATGGATATCATCAATGCCATTATGGAGGGCGTCGCAAAATCGGGCTGCGAGCATGTGGTGATCGAAAACCGCAGGGAGGCCATCGAATATGCGCTGCATATGGCGCAGCCGGAGGACATCATCCTGCTTGCGGGCAAGGGACATGAAACCTATCAGGATATCAACGGTGGTAAGTTCCACTTTGACGAAAAGGAGATCGTGGCGGAGATTTTGCAATAACGCTGCGACGGTGATGCTATGAAAACGATGATCTACGCGCTGCTTTTGTCCATGCTCGTGACCGTATTGGTCGGGCCTGTTTGCATACCCATGCTTAAACGGCTCAAATTCGGGCAAAGCGAACGGGATCTGGGGCCGCAGTCGCATTTGAAAAAGGCGGGTACGCCGACGATGGGCGGCATGATGTTCTTGGCCGGTATTCTTGTTTCGACCTTGCTCTTTACGGGATTTGCAAACGAGATGGCATTGCCCGCGCTGCTTGTGACCTTCGCCTTTGCGCTGGTGGGCTTCCTTGATGATTTTCTCAAGGTGCGCAAACACAATACAGACGGTCTTAGGGCGTATCAAAAGATCATCGCGCAGTTTGGCATAGCGCTCATCCTTGCGATCTATGCGTACAGAAGTCCCCTCATCGGCAGCAGCATTTATCTGCCTTTCATGGACGCCGAGTGGGATTTGGGGCTATTCTATATCCCCTTCGTGGTGTTCGTGACCGTGGCTACGGTGAACAGCGTGAACCTTACGGACGGGCTTGATGGCTTGGCCGCGGGGACATCCAGCGTATACGCCATTGCCATGGCTGTGATATTTGCCTATCTTCAGGGTGTGGCGCTTATGCCGGCGGACGCCGGACAAGCTGCCATGGCACAAAAAGCCGCGGAAATGTCCTCCATGGGCGCGTTCGCTGCGGCGGTCGCGGGTGGGTGCCTGGGATTTTTAGTCTATAACGCGTACCCTGCCCGTGTGTTTATGGGCGATACGGGTTCGCTGGCTCTTGGGGGTGCGATCACCTGTATGGCGATATGCTCCCGCGCGGTGCTGCTGCTTCCCTTGATGGGCATTTGCTTTGTGGCTTCCTCCGTATCTGTGATTTTACAGGTCGGCAGCTACAAGCTTCGACACGGAAAACGCATTTTCCGCATGGCGCCGCTGCATCATCACTTTGAGCTTGGCGGCAAGAGCGAAACGCAGATCGTGTGCATGTATATGCTTGTCACCATGATCATGTGCCTTATGTGTATCCTGGCGTTTGCGTAAACGCCGTTAACCCCGTTTTTATGCCGTTCGGCGGCAGATTCCTAAGAGGTCGTGGTTGGTGCTTGGCGCGACCTGGAATGGCGCATATGCGCATGGGGTTAAGATGTTTGAAGGAGGCTGCGGCTTATTCCTTCAAACACCTTGACACGCCGAACGGCTTTTTTTATTCAAATTTTCGCGTTGTGGTGTTATGATATAGGCGTTCCCTTATTTTGGCAGGAGGAAAGAAAAATGGCGCAAAAAACAGCCTTAATCGTAGGTATGGCAAAAAGCGGTGTCGCAAGCGCGCGGCTTCTTGCCAAAGACGGCTACCGCGTGATCATCAATGACATGAAAGCGGAGATTCCCGGTCTTAAGGAGGAGCTTGCGGGCATAGATTTTATAGATAAGCTTGGGGAGGCGCCGGAAGGGTTGCTCGAAGATGTCGATCTTATGGTGTTGAGTCCCGTCGTCCCCATATTTAAGCCCTTTGCCGTGGAGGCGATGCGGCGCGGTATAGAGGTGATCGGCGAGATCGAATTGGGCTATCGGTATCTTCATGCGGGCTGCAAGCTTGTCTGCATCAGCGGCACGAACGGCAAGACGACGACCACCGCGCTGACGGGCGCGTTATTTAAGGCTGCCGGCAAGCGTACGTTTGTGTTGGGGAATATAGGTATTCCCATCACGCAGCAGGCGCTTGAGACCCGCGCGGATGATGTGGTCGTGGCGGAGACTGCGGCGTTGCAGCTTGAAAGCATCCGCGATTTTCACGCAAACGCCGTGGGAATGCTCAACATCACGGAGGATCATCTGAACCGCTTCGAGTATAGGATGGAAAACTACATTGCCGCCAAGTGCCGGATATTCGAGAACCAGACGGCGGAGGATTTTGCCGTATTAAACGCCGATGATCCCATCGTGTGGGATATGGCGAAGCTGACCAAGGCGCGCATCGTTCCTTTTTCCCAATCGAAGCAACTGGACGCGGGCATGTTTGTGCGGGACGGGCGTATGATTTGGCGCATGAATGGAAAGGAGACGGCACTCATCCGCCTGGACGCGCTGCAAATACCTGGCGCGCATAATGTGGAGAACGCCTTGTGCGCGGCAGCTCTAGCTATGTGCATGGGCTTGGAGGCGGAGGCTGTTTGTGCGGGTCTTGCGGGCTTTCAGGGCGTGGAGCACCGCATCGAATTCGTGCGGGAGAAGGATGGCGTTCGCTATGTGAACGATTCCAAGGGAACGAATCCGGATTCCACCATAAAAGCCGTACAGGCGATGGATCGGCCGACGATTTTGTTGCTGGGTGTGGGGAACTATGACAAAAAGAGCGACTTTACACCCCTTTTCAAGGTATTTGGCGATACCGTCAAGGGCGTTGTGGCCTCCGGCTGCAATGTTCCCGCCATACAGAAGGCGGCGGCGGAAACGAGTTTTGCCAATATACGGCTTTGCGGCGACGATCTGGCGGAAATGGTGGATATGGCAACGAAGATGGCGGCGCCCGGCTATACGATCCTGCTTTCGCCGGCGGCGGCAAGCTGGGGCGTATATGAAAACTTTGAGGAACGCGGGCGCATCTTCAAGGAGATCGTAAACGGCTTGTAAAAAACGGGGAGACGAATATGGAGACAATGGAAAAACACAGAAGCGGACAAATGGATTTCGCCCTTTTTTCGGCGATTCTGTTGCTGTGCGCTTTTGGTCTGGTCATGGTATTCTCCTCAAGCTATTATTATGCGCAGTCCAGATTCGGCGACGGGCTTTATTATCTGCGCAGCCAAAGCATCTATCTTGTGGCGGGCGTGGTTGCGCTGCTGATACTCTCGCGCATCAATTATCATGTGTGGGATCGGCTGCGCGTTCCCTTTTTAGTCATCACCATGGTGCTGATGGCGGCGGTGGTCTTTTGGGGCGTGGAGCGAAACGGCGCAAAGCGGTGGCTCAACGTGTTCGACCTGTTTTCCTTTCAGCCGTCCGAGCTTGCGAAATTTGCCTTGGTGCTCTATATGTCTGCCTTTATGGCGCGCTTTCCGGAGCGCATGAAAAGCTTTGTCAACGGCACCGTGCCCATGCTTGTGATCGTGGGCGCGATCAGCCTCTTGGTGCTGCTCCAAAAGAATATGTCCATGATGGTCATCGTGCTCTTTACGGGCATCCTTATGCTCTATATAGGCGGTGTGCCCATGAAGCATCTGCTGCTGATGGGGCTGTGCGCCATACCCGTTCTGTTTTTGGTAGCCTATATGGAAGAATACCGCATGGTGCGCCTGAAGATATTCATGGATCCATGGCAAGATGAGCTTGACGCGGGCTATCAGCTGATACAATCCCTGTACGCTTTCGGTTCGGGCGGGCTTTTTGGGCAGGGCTTGAATTTTTCTCGGCAGAAGCTGTTGTTTCTGACCTATGGCGAAAGCGATTTTATCTTTGCCATCATCGGGGAGGAGCTGGGTCTGATCGGCTGTGCCGCCGTGATTTGCGCCTATGTGTTTATCGCCTATCGCGGCGTCATGATCGCGCTTAAATGTAAAGATCGCTTTGGAAGCTTGCTTGCAGCGGGCATCACCTGTGTCATGGCCATGCAGGCGGCAGTCAATATAGGCGTTGCCACAAGCTCTATCCCCACCACGGGGCAAACGCTGCCCTTTATCAGCTCCGGCGGTACATCCCTGTTTATTTTCCTTTGCGCATCGGGCATTTTGCTCAATATTTCCAAGAATATGGATGAGACCTAGAACAACACGCCGCCTCCCCGCATAGAATGGAAAGTGAGGTTAACAGGGGAGGATTTGCATGGCGAGTTTGATCGTGACGGGCGGATATCCGCTCTCAGGCACCCTACGACTATCCGGCGCGAAAAATGCCGCGCTGCCTATCTTGGCGGCGAGTTTGCTTGGCGAGCATATTACGCTTGCGGATTGCCCGCATATATTGGATGTAAGCAATATGCTGGATATCCTTTCCGATATAGGCGTAAAGAGCAGTTGGAACGGCGAAGAATTGTCGCTTGACGCTACGGGCGCGCATAGCTGCGTGATGCCGCAGCGCTTGTCCAAGGAGCTGCGATCTTCTATTTTTATGCTGGGGCCGATGCTTTCGCGCTTTGGCTGCGCCGTGTGTACCTATCCGGGCGGCTGCGAGATAGGACACCGCCCCATAGACCTTCACCTGCGCGGGCTATCCCTATTGGGGGTGCAGATCCGCGAGGAATACGGGCAGATCGTCTGCGACGGGCAGAGCATGCACCCTGCGGAGATCCATTTGGATTATCCGAGCGTTGGCGCGACGGAGAACATCATGATGGCGGCGGTGCGCATAAAGGGCGAGACCATTATACGCAATGCGGCGCGGGAGCCGGAGATCGAAGATTTACAGCGCTTTTTATGCTTGCTTGGCTATGAGGTGTCGGGCGCGGGAGATTCTACGATATCCATTCGAGGCAAGGATACATGGAAAGCGGATGTATACCATGCCGTCATGCCGGATCGCATCGTGGCGGGAACGCTGCTTTGCGCGGCTGCCATCACCGGCGGGGAATTGACGCTTACCAACGCAAGGCCGCAGCATTTGAGCGCGATCCTCTCTAAGCTTAGGGAGGCCGGGTGCTTAGCCATATGCTCCCGCAGCAGGATATTTTTGTCCGCACCGGAAAAGCTGGGGGAGATCAAGCTGATCGAGACGCTGCCCTATCCCGGCTTTCCCACGGATATGCAGGCACAGTTTTTTGCCCTATGTACGCTGTGCGAGGGAACCTGCGTGATCGTAGAGAACGTGTTTGAGAATCGCTTTAAGCATGGGGCGGAGCTTTTGCGTATGGGTGCGGCCTTTACACAGCGGGATCGCACGATCGTCATACGCGGCGTACCGGCGCTTTCCGGCACGACGGTGACGGCGCACGACCTGCGGGGTGGGGCGGCATTGGTGTTGGCGGGCTTGGCCGCCAAGGGGACGACCCGCGTGCAGCAGGCCCAGCTGATCGACAGGGGCTACGATTCGTTGGAGGGTATGCTCCAAAGCCTGGGCGCACATATCCAGCGGGAAGAAGACTAGGAAAGCAGCGCACAAAAGAAATCATGCGAAAAAGAAACAGCAGGTCAAAAAGGAAACAGATATGGACCGCACCCGCGGAAGCGCCAAGCGTGGAAGCGGGCGTGATCGACCTTTTTGCGCCTGACGATCCGATAGACGATCCCGTGTACAGCAGTATGGAAGCTCCCGCGCCGGAACAGGCGGAGCCGCCTGGTTATGATGCACAGGGAAACGCGTGGGAAATGCCGCCGGAGAACGCTGAAAACGAGCCTCTTGCCGAGGAAGCGTATGATCTTGGGCTGCTTTCGGAGGAGGAAAGGGCAGAAATAAGGCGGCGTGCAAGGATAAGGGCGCGGGGACTGGCGCTGTGCACGTTGGTTCTTTTGCTCATCACACTTGTGGCCTTTGTATGGTTTGTGTTCCGCGTGGAAAGCATTCAGGTAACGGGAAACGAGCAACTGACAGCCGAGGCTGTGATCCAAAGGGCAGGGATCAAGACCGGCACCCATATGCTGGCGCTGCGCACGCGCGCCTGCGAGGATGCGCTGCGTATGGATCCGTATGTCGCCACAGCGGATGTGGAACGCCAATACCCCAATACGGTGGAAATCACGATCAGGGAACGCAAGGAAGCGGCGGTGATCATGGGCATGAACTCGGTTGCCATCATCGATGCGGATGGCTATGTGCTCAGCATCGGCGAGCGGGAAAGCTATACCGGCCTTGTGAAAATTTACGGCGCTGGCTCATCCGGCTATAAGGTGAACGGGCATGTGGGCGATGCGGCGGATTATACCTCGCGCGCCATGGTGCGCATGATCGCCGCCATACAGAAAAGCGAGCTGATGGATAGGATAGACAGCGTTGATATCGCCAATACTCTGAACGTCACCCTGCTTACGACCATGGGCGTCACCGTGCAGCTCGGACAACCGGAGGATCTGGAAAACAAACTGCAAACGCTTGCGCTTGTGCTGCCGGAGCTTATCAAGCTTGGCTATACGGATGGAACCGTACAGATCACGAGCCACGGCAACCCTGTGTATTCTCCGCCGCAAAGCCTTGCGGAAAGCTTGCCGGAGGACGCGGAGGACGGGGGCTTTGAGGATAATGAATACAATTATGTGCCTTCGGATACGGCGCAGACAGGAGGCGCAGGGGGCGCAGGGGAAGCGCCTGACGGGGCAACGGAGACGCCGGGGATGACTGCTGCGCCGTCACAGACGGCTATAGAGGCGCCATAACGCGTTTTATGTCAATATATGGCATTTCTATTGCACAACCTAGCAACATGTGGTATATTTACCATGTAAAAAAGTATACGGCGGATCAGGAGAAGCCATGAACCAATACTCGGCAATCATCGACATAGGCAGCTCAAAAATTCTGTGCCTCATATGCAGCGTAGATCAGAAGGGAAGTCTGATCGTGCATGGCGCGGGAATAAAAGAATACGATGGTTATCGGCATGGCGTTTTTGAAAGCGAGCAGACGTTCGCTAATGCGATCGTGGACGCGCTGGATATGGCGGAGCGCGAGGCCAAGCACCGGGTGCGCGAAATTTCCGTAGGCGTACCGGCGCCGTTTTTGCGCTTGCAGCTGCAGGATGGTTCCGTAGAGGTGCAGAATAAGCGCATCGATTACAGCGATATTGAGGCGCTGATGAACGCGTCTATGGCGTTCGAGCGGCCGCAGGGCTATGAATTGATGCACAGCACGCCGGTTGGTTTCATGGTAGACGGCGTATATAGGCCGGACATGCCTATCGGCTTGCCCGCGCAGACGCTTTCCGCCCGTGTATCGCATGTTATGGTGGAGGGGCGTTTTAAGGCGCTGGTTTCGGACGCGTTGTCCCGTATGGGACTGGATGCGGATATGTATATTGGCGTGCCGCTTTCCGAAGCGCTTTTTGTGATTCCGGAGGAGGAACGCATCCACGGTGCGGTGCTGCTGGACGTAGGCGGAACACATACCGATGTGTGCTATGTACAGGGCAACGCGCTTATAGCCTGCGAAACGATCGATGTGGGCGGCGTGCATTTCGTCAACGATCTTTGTTATGGCCTTTCCACGCAACGCGCGGTGGCGGAGGGCGTCAAACGCCGCTATGTATATTCGTTGGATTATCAGGATAGTGTGGATGTGATCCGTATTCCCGGCGGCGGCACGCTGCGGGTGGAGCATGCGGCGATCCAGTATATCATCGAAGCGCGTACCAGAGAGCTTGCGGAGCTTATCATGCGCACCATCTTTGATATGGGCGTGCAGATCACCACGGATACGCCGGTCTATCTTACCGGCGGCGGCATCTCGCTCATGCGCGGAAGCTGCGAATTTTTGGAGAATGTCATGGGCATTCCCATTCAGGTGCGCATGCCGTGGATGCCGCGCCTATCCTCTCCCAACTACGCCAGCGGCTTTTCAGTCATGGATTTTGTGATCCATGCTGCGGAGGATAAAAATGCCGGTCTGCTGCAAGGCCTTGCCGGTAAGAATAAATTCATGCGAAAAATCAGAGACTTTTTCATAAAGTAGGAGGAAAACATCATGTCTATCGGTCTGGAACTCGATTTCGACGCCGGCCAATTTGCGCAATTAAAGGTTGTCGGCGTGGGCGGGGCGGGCAACAATGCCGTAAACCGCATGATCCAGTACGGGTTGCGGGGCGTTGAGTTCATCGCCGTCAATACGGATAAACAGGCGCTGTATCTCTCCCGTGCGAATCAGAAGATCCAGATCGGGGAGAAGCTGACCAAGGGTCTTGGCGCAGGCGCGGATCCAGAGATCGGCCGTAAGGCGGGCGAGGAAAGCCGCGATTATATCATTGAGGCACTCAAGGGCGCCGATCTTGTATTCATCACAGCCGGCATGGGCGGCGGCACGGGCACAGGGGCGGCGCCTGTGGTGGCGGAGTGCGCCAAGGAGCTTGGCATCTTGACCATCGGCGTTGTGACAAAGCCCTTTTCCTTTGAAGGCAAGGTGCGCATGAACAACGCCGTCAACGGCATTACAAGTCTCAAAAGCACAGTAGACACGCTCATTACCATCCCCAATGACCGATTGGTGGACGCGGTGGGCAATGTAAGCCTGAGCGAAGCGTTCCGCATCGCGGATGATGTGCTTCGCCAAGGTATACAAGGCATCAGTGATCTGATCGCCGTGCCTGCTATGATCAATCTGGACTTCGCGGATGTGCGCACGGTCATGAAGGAAAAGGGCATGGCGCATATGGGTATCGGTATGGCTTCCGGCGAAAAGCGGGCGATGGAGGCTGCCAAACAGGCCATTGCCAGCCCGTTGCTTGAAACGACCATCAACGGTGCGCGTGGCGTGCTGCTCAATATCACCGGCGGCAGCGATCTTGGCTTGCTGGAGGTTTCTTCTGCGGCTGGCTTTATTCAGGAATATGCCGATCCCGAGGCCAACATCATTTGGGGCGCCGGTATCGACGAGGAGCTTGGCGACGCGGTGCGCATTACGGTCATTGCCACGGGATTCGATTTTGAAGCGGGACCCGCGAAGCCCAAGGCTGTCAGCGCGGAGCCGGAGGAAACGCCTGCTGCGCCGCAGATCAAGAAATCGCAGGATGTGAAGAATCCCCCTAATATCAATCTTCCATTCTGGGAAAACCGTTCCCGCGAGAAAAAGCCGGATTACAGCTCTCCCTTGCCGGATGGCGAGGACGTAACACCGCATTTTACCAAGAAGGATATCCCGACGACTTCCTATAATCCTCGGGAAAAGAATAATCTTGATCTGCCCAGTTTCCTGCGCAGCAAGGATTGAGATAGCGAATGACGGAAATATTGAGCGCCACCGCGATGCGGTGGCGCTCGACTTGCGTATGCTTGGTTGCTTTATGCCATGATCCTTTCGGCGGTAGCGACGACGTTTTCCGGCGTGAAGCCGTATTCTTTAAAGAGAATGCTGTAGGGGCCTGACGCACCGAAGTCATCGCGGCAAACGCATGCGCCGTCCAGGCCGATATATTTGTACCAGCTGATGGAGGCGCCGGCCTCCACGGCCACGCGGGCGCGCACATCAAGGGGCAGAACGGCGTTTTTATAGGCTTCATCCTGCGCGTCGAACAGTTCCATGCAGGGCATGGATACGACGCGCGCTTTCTTGCCCTTGTCGGCGAGGATAGCGGCTGCCTTGACGCAATGCTCCACCTCGCTGCCGCTGGCAATCAGGATCACGTCCGGCTTGCCCTCGCAATCCTGCAGGATATAGCCGCCCTTCATGGCGATCTTGCCGCTGCCCTCATACTGCGGGAGATTTTGGCGGGTCAGGGCAAGCACGGAGGGCAGGCCGCTTTGCAGCGCCGCAATGTAGCACGCGGCTGTTTCCTTACCGTCTGCGGGACGGAACACAAGCGTGTTGGGGGTGGCGCGAAGGGCGGCGAGCTGCTCGATAGGCTGATGGGTGGGGCCGTCCTCACCCACACCGATGCTGTCATGTGTGAGCACGAATAACAAGGGGAGCCTCATGATGGCGGACAAGCGCAGCGCGGGCTTGACATAATCGGAAAAGACGAAGAAGGTGGCGCAGAAGGCGCGCAATCCGCCATAAATCACGATGCCGTTACAGGCGCAGGTCATCGCAAGCTCCCTGACGCCAAAGTGGATGTTGGCGGCGTCGCGGCAATCCGGCGCATAAAAGGGCTTTCCCTTGAGCTCGGTCTTATTGGAAGGGGCAAGGTCGGCGCTGCCGCCGAACAGGTTGGGTACATACTCGGCCAAGACGTTTAGCACCGTGCCGGAGGTGGCGCGGGTCGCCATGGGCTTTTCCCAATTCCAAAGGCGCTGATCCTCCACAAAGGCGGCGGGAAGCGCGTTGCTGTGCCATTCTTTCCATTCGTCGGCAAGCGCGGGATATTTTGCACAGTAGTCTTGCCACATCTTGCAGTAAGCCGCATGGTCTTGGGCATAGCCTTCGCGCAGGGTGGTAAAATGCGTTTTTACTTCTTCGGGTACGGTAAAGGCTTCTTCATACTCCCAGTGATAGAATGCCTTCATGGCTTTGATGTTGTCCTCGCCCAGCGGTTCGCCGTGGGCGCTGGCGGTTCCCGCCTTGGGGGTGCCGTGGCCGATCTCGGTATGGAGGATGATGAGGGAGGGCTTATCCGAAACGGCCTTGGCGTTGGCGATGGCGGTTGCGATGGCGGCGGTATCCTCGCCGTCCGCGACCTCCTGCACATGCCAGTCAAAGGCTTGGAAACGCATGGCGACGTTTTCTGTAAAGGTGATGCTTGTGCTGCCCTCAATGGTGATGTTGTTGCTGTCATAGAGCGCAATGAGCTTGCCCAGCTTCATGGAACCCGCAAGGGAAGCGGCCTCGCTGGTCACGCCCTCCATCATGCAGCCGTCGCCCATGAGCACATAGGTGTAGTTGTCTACCACGGGGAAACCCTCGCGGTTAAAGTGTGCGGCCAGGCGCGTTTCCGCCGTGGCCATGCCGACGGCGGTGGCGAAGCCCTGCCCCAGCGGCCCGGTGGTGGTTTCTACGCCGGGGACGTGATGATATTCGGGATGGCCGGGCGTTTTGCTGCCCCATTGACGGAAGCTCTTTATATCCTCAATGGTCAGGCCATAGCCGAACAGATGCAAAAGCGCGTATTCCAGCATGGAAGCGTGCCCCGCGGAGAGCACGAAACGGTCGCGGCCCTGCCAGTTGGGGTCGGCAGGATCATGCCGCATCTGCTTCCAGAGCGTATAGGCGGCGGGCGCGGAGCCTATGGGGAGGCCGGGGTGTCCGCTGTTGGCCTTTTGTATGGCTTCGGCGGCCAGAATGCGGATGGTGGTGATGGCTTTGTTTTCAACGGGTTGCATAAGGTATCCTCCTAATATTTTGAAATGTGCGCATCGTGCCGCACACTGCGGTGCAATGCGCACATCCCGTAATCTGCATGTATGGCGCGCTGTGTAAAGCGCGTCAGTATTGGAATATGGCCTCGCGGATGGCTTCGCTCACGGTAGGATGCGGGAACACGATCTTTTTGATCTCCTCTAACGGCATCTCGGTTTCCACGAAGGTCACAGCGGTGGCGATAAACTCGCTTGCATAGTTGGAAAGCGCCTGTACGCCTAGCACCGTCTGCTTTTCCTTATCCACGATCAGCTTCAACACGCCGTCGCCGCCCTCGTTTTCCGCCAAATACCGGCCGGAAAAGCGCATGGGGATCTTGACGACGTCAAAGACAAGACCCTTTTGCGTGGCGGAGGCTTCGGTTTCACCCACCGCGCCAAGCTCCGGATTGGTGTAGATCACGCCGGGAATGGCGTTATAGCGCATGCTGTCCGCTTTTCCTAAAATGGTGTTTACGGCGACCTCGGCTTCTCGATACGCCGTGTGCGCAAGCATGGATTGACCGTTTACGTCGCCTACGGCATATACGTCGGGCAGGTTGGTGCGCATCTGCGCATCCGTCACGATCGCGCCGCGCTCCAGCGCTACGCCGATGCTCTCTAAACCTATATCCTTGGTGTTTGCCCTGCGTCCGATGGAAAGAAGCACCTTGTCAGCAGGGGCGAACGCGGCTGCGCCGTCCTTTTCGTAGCATACGCCGTCCGCCTTTACCTCTGTGACCTTGGCGCAAAGATGGAAGGTAAGACCCTTCTTTTCATAATTCTTTTGCAGAATGGCGACCAAGTCCGCGTCGTTTGCACCAGCGATGTGATCGAGCATTTCGATGATGGTCACACTCACGCCTACGGAATTAAAATAGGAAGCCATCTCCAAGCCGATGACGCCGCCGCCGATGACCACGAGCTTTTGGGGCAGCTCTTTCAATTGCAGAGCTTCGCGGTTGGTCATGACAAAGCCGCTTTCCAACCCATCCTTGAGCCCCGGAATGGGAGGTACGGCGGGGGAGGAACCGGTGGCGATGATGAGACGCTTGCCCGTATAGGTTTCGCCTCCCGCCTGCACGGTATAGCCCTGCGCATCCTTGCCGGTGATTACGCCGTTTTCCTTTACGACCGTGACGTTGTTGGCTTTGAGCGTGGCGTTCACGCCGCTGACAAGCGTCCTTACGACCTTATCCTTGCGCGCCATCACGCGGGTGTGATCCAGCTTCAACCCTTCCGCCGAAACGCCGTATTTTTCGCCGTGCGCCGCACCATCCAAGAGCTTCGCGGAATACAGCAGCGTTTTGGTGGGGATGCAGCCTTCGTTCAGGCATACGCCGCCTAACGCGTTTTTTTCGATGCAAAGCACCGAAAGCCCCGCGTGCCCGGCACGCTCCGCCGCAAGGTAACCGCCGGGGCCGCCGCCCAATACGATCAAATCAAAAACCATGATACGATCTCCCTTCTGTTATAAGAACAGCCAATAGCAAATTTGGAAAAAAGTATAGCAAAACTTACTATTGCAGTTTATCATTCGCTAACGCCTGCGTCAATACGGAAGTGGCGTAAAAGCGTGGCTTTTGGGCTGTGAAAAGAGCATAGCGGCGGCTGGCAAGACGCTATAAGTTCCACTTGCAAAGAGGCGCAAATGCGTATATTCTATTTTTTAAGTTTTAAAATTCTTTGCAGGCAGAAAGGCGGGCAATTATGAACAGAACCGTGATTCCGGAAAACTACGCGTCCGATATGAGCTTATACGAGACGCAGGACGCCATAAGCTTTATTAAAAGAACCTTTCAGGACAGCCTTTCCCGTGCGCTGCACCTCAAACGCGTGAGCGCGCCGCTTTTCGTGGAAAGCTGTACGGGTCTGAACGATAACCTCAACGGCGTGGAGCGCCCCGTCGGCTTTGATATCCCCGCGACGGGCAAGGATGGGCAGGTCGTGCAGTCGCTGGCCAAGTGGAAGCGCATGGCGCTTTACCGCTATGATTTTCGTCCCGGCAAGGGTCTGTACACAGATATGAACGCCATCCGGCGCGACGAGGAGCTTGATAATCTCCATTCCATCTACGTTGACCAGTGGGATTGGGAAAAGGTCATCACACAGGATATGCGAAACGAGACCATGCTCAAAAACACCGTGCGCGCCATCGTGCACTGCGTTTGCGACACGCTGGATTTGCTTAAGGCGCGTTATCCGCATATCACAACAGAGCTTTCCCGCGACGTTTACTTTATTACAGCGCAGGAGCTTCTGGACATGTACCCGGACAAAACGCCCAAGGAGCGGGAATATCTTCTTCTCAAGGCGCATCCCACCGCATTTCTTATGCAGATCGGCGGCAAGCTCTCCAACGGCGAACGCCACGACGGGCGCTCTCCCGACTATGACGATTGGTCGCTCAACGGCGATATTCTCTTTTACGATGCGCTGCTGGATTGCCCCATGGAAATTTCCTCTATGGGTATCCGCGTAGACCCCGAAACGCTGGATAAGCAGCTTACTATTGCGGGCTGCAACGACAGGCGGGCGCTTTTGTACCATACGATGCTCTTAAACGGCGAGCTGCCGTTGACCATCGGCGGCGGCATCGGGCAGAGCCGTCTTTGCATGCTGTTGATGGGCAAGGCGCATATCGGTGAGGTGCAGTCCTCCATTTGGGATGAGGAAACCATCGAGGCTTGCAGTCGGCACGGCATCGTGCTGCTGTAGAAAACAGTAAGAAGAAAAGCCGAAGCCGCCCGCAATGGACGGCTTCGGCTTTTCTTTATCCAATACTTTCAATATCATAGGGCGTGGCCTGATACACGAAATAGTTGAGCCAGTTATAGAACAACAGGTGTGCGCTGCTGCGCCACGTTACCATGGGAGATTGCGTGTCATCGTCGTTGGGGAAATAGTTTTCGGGCACCTTGATGGGTTTGCCCGCTTTTTTGTCTCGCCAATACTCCAAAGCAAGCGTGTCGGCGTCATACTCCACATGACCGGTCAAAAAGAACTGCCTGCCCTGATCCGTTTTGATGGCGTACACGCCCGCCTGCGGCGAGGAGGCGATGATCTGCAGGGCGGGAACCGCCTCGATATCCTCGCGCCGTACGGTGGTATGCCGGGAGTGCGGCACCATAAACACGTTATCAAAACCACGCAGCAGGATGGAGCGCTGATACTCCGCTACATGCGGGAAAACGCCGAACAGTTTCTCTGCAAGCGGATATTTGGGGACGCCGTAGTGGTAGTACAGCGCCGCCTGTGCACCCCAACAGATGTGCAGCGTGGAATACACATGCTGCTTGCTCCATTCCATGATCTCGCACAGCTCATCCCAATATTCCACCTCCTCAAAGGGGAGATGCTCGATGGGCGCGCCCGTGATGATGAGCCCGTCAAAATTACGGTGCTTCACCTGATCGAAAGTCTTATAAAAGGAGAGCAAATGCTCCTTGGAAACGTTTTTGGCTTCGTGGCTGCGCGTGTAAATAAGCTCCAGCTCCACCTGCAGCGGCGTATTGCTCAGAAGCCGCGCAAGCTGCGTTTCCGTGGCGATTTTGGTGGGCATGAGGTTTAAAAGCAGCACCTGCAGCGGGCGTATGTCCTGCGTGGTGGCGCGGGTATGCTGCATGACGAAGATGTTTTCCGCATGCAGGGTATCGATGGCGGGCAGCTTGTCGGGCACTTTGATAGGCATGGCGTCAGCGACCTGCCTTTTCCAACGCCTGCTGGATATCTGCCCAAATATCCTCCACGTTTTCGATACCCACGGAAATGCGCACAAGCTCCGGCCCAATGCCCGCCGCGAGGAGCTGTTCGTCCGTCAGCTGACGGTGTGTGGTGCTGGCAGGATGCAGCGCGCAGGAGCGCGCATCCGCGACATGCACGACGATGGAGACGAGCTCCAGACTGTTTAGAAATTTGACCGCCGCATTGCGTCCGCCCTTGACGCCTACGGAGATCACACCGCTTTGTCCTTGGGGAAGATACTTTTTTGACAGCGCATAGAAGGGGGAGTCGGCAAGGCCGGGATAATTGACCCATTCCACGTTGGGATTCTGCGCCAAGCGCCCGGCAATGGTCAGCGCGTTGCTGCAATGCCGCTCCATGCGAAGGGCAAGGGTCTCCAAACCCAAATTCAGCAGGAACGCGGTGAGGGGCTGGGGGGTGGAGCCAAGATCGCGCATGAGCTGCACGCGTGCCTTGGTGATATAGGCGGCTTCCTTAAAGGCGTCGGTATAGACGACGCCGTGATAGGATTCGTCAGGCTTGGACAGCTCGGGATATTTGCCCGCCGCTTTCCAGTCGAAATGCCCGCTGTCCACAATGACGCCGCCCACGACAGTGGCATGACCGTCCATATATTTGGTGGTGGAGTGCGTCACGATGTCCGCGCCAAAGGTAAAGGGGCGGCAAAGGATGGGCGTTGCAAAGGTATTGTCCACGATTAGGGGGACGCCGTGCGCGTGGGCGATGCGGGCAAAACGTTCGATATCCAGCACGTCCAGCGCCGGATTGGCGATGGTCTCGCCAAAGACGAGGCGCGTGCGTTCATCAAAAAGTGCGTCAAGCTGCGCGTCGGTTTCGGCGGGGTTCGCAAAGCGCACCTCGATGCCAAACTGCTTAAGGCGCACGGTAAAGAGGTTGAGCGTGCCGCCGTAGATGGCGGAAAGGCTGACGATATTGTCGCCTACGGAGGCGATATTGAGAACGGCCAGCAAGGTTGCCGCCTGTCCTGAGGAGGTGCACATCGCGCCGACGCCGCCTTCGAGCAGGTTGATCTTCTTTTCCACGGCGTCAACGGTAGGGTTAGAGATGCGCGTATACATATGTCCGTCTACCTTGAGGTCAAACAAATCGCCAAGCTCCTCCGCGGAGGTATACTTGTAGGTGGTGCTCTGGCAGATGGGCAAAACGCGGGGCTCCCCGTTCTTGGGTCGATAGGTTCCCTGTACGCAATTGGTATCGATGCTGTAATGGTTCATGATCATGTCTCCTTTGTCGTTCTGTTTTTAAATATATAAAAAGGGCAGCCCAGCGATATGCTTAAGACTGCCCATTACTCACATTCGACCCGCGCGCTAACGAAGCGGCGGCGCCTCTATGGAAGAAAAGGCAGTCCCTCGCATCATCATGCTGCACATCATCATATACATGCCGTACTTACGCATCAATGTGGACTCCCTTCCTTCGTATTGCCAGTCATTGTACATGAATACTCCGTGTTTGTCAACGCAAAAAATCTGACAGTAAATCCATATATATGTGTCTGTGGTTCTACACAATAAATCCAAATGCATATGCTAGAGTAAGCCATGTACATCGAGCTTTTCCTGTTGGATAACCTGCTGATGGATATGCTCATTCTGCGGATGGCCTGTGCGCTTTGCGCCCGGCCGTGCGTCCTGTGGCGCGCGGCACTTTTTTCCTCGCTCGGTGCGCTGTACGCGTGGGTGGCGCTCCTTTTCCCCTTGATGCAGCATTGGCTGGGCAAATGCCTGTGCGCGGGGCTGCTTGCGCTGGGGCTGCCAAACGGGAAAAACATAAGGTTGTACGCCCAAGCCTTGCTGTGTGTTGTGCTGTCAGCATTTTTGACCGGCGGCATGCTCTTTGCCCTCGTCTATGCATTCTGCGGGAGCGTTGATGTGCTGCCGCTGCGCTGGGCGCTTGCGGGCGCGTGCGGGGCGGCATATTTGCCGCGATTGCTGCATAAGCGCGCGTGCGTGCCGCCTCAACGACTGTGCGTGGCCTATGGCGGGCAAGTGTATATCTTTGAGGCGCAGCTGGATACCGGCAACATGCTTTTTGAGCCGGTCAGCGGCTTGCCTGCGATCGTGGCGTGGGCGCCTGCGCTTGCACCGTATGCGCATATCCCTGTCCCGACCGCTACCGTGCAGGGAAAGGGTGTTTTATATGCCCTGAAGCCCGATGCGATCACGCTGGACGGCGCGCCGGTAAGCGCGATTCTTGCCTTGTCCACGCAGCCGCTTGCGTGTGCCATGATCCCGGCCGCAGCGCAGCCATTGATAATGTAAGGAGAGAAAGGTATGCGGATGCTTTTATATCGGATATTGGAAAGGCTCTACGACGCATTGGCGACATGCGGCGAAATGGGATATATCAACACCGGGGACGCGCTGCCGCCGCCGCTGTCCAAGGCGGAAGAAGCGCAGAGTATGCAACGCCTTTTGGCGGGGGACGAGAGCGTGAAGGAGACGCTGATCGAGCGCAATTTGCGTTTGGTCGTCTATATCGCGCGCAAATTTGAAAATACGGGTATCCCCATAGAGGATCTGATCTCCATTGGCGCTATCGGGCTGATCAAAGCCGTCAATACCTTCGACCCGTCTAAAAAGATCAAGCTTGCTACCTATGCCTCCCGCTGCATTGAAAATGAGATATTGATGTATTTGCGCCGGAATTCACGGCTGAGAATGGAGGTGTCGCTGGATGAGCCGCTCAATGTGGATTGGGACGGCAACGAGCTGCTGCTTTCGGACATACTGGGCACAGAGGAGGATGTAGTATGCCGCGGCATAGAGGAGGAGGTAGACAAAGAGCTATTGGGTATCGCCATGGAAAAGCTGAACGAGCGGGAAAGGCTCATCATGCGCTTGCGCTTTGGCCTTGGCGAGGGGATCGAATATACGCAAAAGCAGGTGGCGGATATGATGGGTATCTCTCAAAGCTACATTTCCCGGCTGGAGAAGCATATCATCAAGGTGCTGCGGGAGGAAATGGCAGCGATGCAATGAAAATACAGGCATATGCGAGAGATTTGTATGGAAAAAGGGCAGACTTGTAGTATAATAGGCAGGATAAATGTTTGCTTTTAAACGGAGGATCGAGCATATGGAAAATATGATTGCAGAACAGGCAAAATCCGCTCTTATGGAGCTTCTTGAAGCGGCGGATACGCTGCGGGCGGGCGACATACTCGTAGTGGGCTGCTCTACGAGCGAGGTGATGGGCGCGTGCATCGGTACGGCTTCCAGCGCGGAAGCTGCACAGGCCATCATGCGCGGGCTGTATGAGCCGGTCAAGGCAAGGCGGCTGTTCCTTGCGGTGCAATGCTGCGAGCATCTTAACCGCTGCCTGGTGGTGGAGCGGGAGTGCATGGAACGCTTTGACCTGCCGCAGGTATGGGTAAAGCCCCAGCCACATGCGGGCGGCGCGTTTGCAACGCTTGCTTACGAGACGTTTTCGGATCCCGTCATGGTGGAGGATCTGCGCGGCAAGGCTTCCGCCGGCATGGATATCGGCGGCACGTTTATAGGCATGCATCTGCACCCTGTCGTGGTGCCTATCCATGCGCATACGCGCAAGATCGGACAAGCCAATCTTACCATGGCGCGTACACGCCCCAAATATATCGGCGGGCCTCGGGCGATGTATGAGGATATGTCTGTGCGATGAGCCATAAGCAAAGAAAATAAGAGTTGCGATTCTTGTACGAATCCGTTATAATAGCTTTGGTTAGTCATATGCTTTGGGTCTGTGGTTGCAAGTCGATGCCAGTCGCAGGCGAAGCGATCCACGTAAGCCGGCAAAATGTCGGTGATCACGGTGCGGCTTAGAAGTAAGTCCGACCGCCGCGCAAGCGGCGAGAGAATGGGTAGTGGGAGACGGAAACGTCCAGTAGCGAGAGTTCCGGTCGGCGGGTGTGGGGTCAAAGACCAGGTCAGCCAAGGCTGTGATGAGCTAAAAAAAATCTAACAAGGGGAAAAACACAAATGTTCGAGGACAAAACTTTGGTATGCAAGGATTGCGGCAAGGAATTCGTTTTCACCGCAGGTGAGCAGGAGTTCTATGCGGAAAAGGGATTCCAGAATGAACCCATTCGCTGCAAGGAGTGCAGGAACGCGCGCAAGAGCCAGCGCAATGGCGAGCGTGAGATGCATGACGCTGTGTGCGCACAGTGCGGTGCTCCCACCAAGATCCCGTTCCTTCCTAAGGACGACCGTCCGATTTATTGCTCCGCTTGCTTCCAGGCGCGTAAAGAGCAGGGCCTTAGGTAAACTATCGGTTCCTCAACAACCGCGCGAAAGCGCACGACGGCTTGGCTAATCCCCTTTTTCCCAGTATAGCGGATAAAACGGTGAATTAGAAAAAGCAAAAAAGCTCCGATCGCCTCGGAGCTTTTTGTATGCCGTTTGTTAATCATCATTGTAGCCGTCCGGGTTGTTGCGCTGGAAGTTCCAGCTGTCCTCGCACATCTGCGCAAGATCGCGCTTGGCTTCCCAGTGCAGTGTGTCGCGGGCCTGTGAGGGATCGGCGTAGCAGGAGGCAACGTCGCCTGCGCGGCGCGGCTTCATGGCATAGGCGATGGGATGGCCGCAGGCGCGCTCATATTCGTGCACGATATCGAATACGGAATAGCCGAGCCCTGTGCCGAGATTGAAGGTGTATACGCCGGGCGCGGTGAGCGCCTTGAGTGCTGCCACATGTCCCTCCGCAAGATCGCAGACATGGATATAATCCCGCACGCCTGTACCGTCCGGCGTATCGTAATCGTCGCCGTAAATGGGGAGACGGTCGAGCTTGCCCACGGCCACCTGCGCGATAAAGGGCATGAGGTTGTTGGGGATGCCGTTGGGGTCTTCGCCGATCAGGCCGGAGGGATGCGCGCCAACGGGATTGAAATACCGAAGGAGCGACACGCGAAACGCCGGATCCGCCTGCGCTATGTCGCGCAGCATTTCTTCGATCATGAGCTTTGTTCGGCCATAGGGGCTGGCGACATGCAGCGGCGCGTCTTCCCGGATGGGGAGCGAGACGGGATCGCCGTACACCGTTGCGCTGGAGCTGAAAACAAAGGCGTGCACGCCGTATTTCTGCATGGCATTGAGAAGATTCAGCGTGCTTTTGAGGTTATTGTCATAGTAAAGAAACGGCTTATGCACGGATTCACCGACAGCCTTGAGCCCGGCGAAGTGGATCACGGCCTCGATGTCGGGATGCGCCGCAAAAAGCGCGTCCGTTGCCGCTTCGTCGCGCAGATCGCAAAGGGCAAAGGGAACGTCCTGCCCGGAAAGCTTGCGAACGCGGCGCAGCGCCTCCGGCTTGCTGTTGATGTAATTATCCGCGATCAGCACCTCATAGCCCGCATCCAAAAGGGCGAGAACCGTGTGGCTGCCGATATAACCCGTGCCGCCGGTAACAAGAATAAGCATAGGATTCCTCACTTTCACAGTTGATGAATATGATGTACAGCGTAAAGCTGCCGTATCCAAAGTTTGACGCGTTTGACCACCTTTATTGCCCTGCCGCTTTGCGCACCTGATTCATATGCTCCACGTCGGGCAGTGCGCCAACATGAGAAAGGCTTTCGGAAAAATAGACGCAGACATTGCCGCTCATGTCATTGGCGGGCACCGTATCCTGCCCGTGCGGCTGACCCTGCATGGAGGCGGCGATCAGCCGATCACCCACATGCATGACCACAGGGCGCTTGGAATAATTGAAAGCGCCGCCGAAGCACGTTAAAAACGTCTGCGTATCCAAGGCCGTCGCACATTCCATTTCCGCGTGCGCATCGACGCTGACAAGGGTCATGGCAAACGTGCTGCCGGTGTTGAAATCCGTGAAGGTATACTGAGATCCTTCACTCAAAAGCCCCTTGACCTCATTCCATGAAACGACGCTGCCCACGATGCTAGGCGTGCCGGTAAGCTGCGGGCCAAAGGGGATGGAGGCTACGATATCGACGCGCTTGGCGGTATGCGAGAACAGAATATCCATGCTCTGCGCGCCGATGCTGCCGTCCGCCATGATGGGCTGGCCGTTGGCGTCCACCTGCATTTGCTGAAAATCGATAGCGGCCTGCACGGACATGTTCTGAAAGCTGCCGGTGGGTTTATAATTGAAATAACCCAGCTCCCGAAGCCTGAGCTGTATGCGCACAACGCGTTCGCCCGTGCTTCGGTAGGTGATAAGCTCGCTGTTTTGCGCTTCCTGCTCCGGGACGGCCGGCGTGGGCGACGGTTCCGCCAGGGAAGCCGACGGGCAAAGCAGCATGGCACAGAAAAGTGCCCAAAGGATGATCTTTCGCATACCGACAGTATAGCACATTCGTTAAACACAGTACAAGACGGGTTTATGGAAGGTCGGTAGGGATGAGGTTGAGCATATCCTCCTCGTCGGCGACGTTGGTATAGACCTGCGGGACAGCCCCCACGAGCACGCTTTCGCAGATGGCGGCCTCGGCGTGTACATTGACCGTTTCGGTAAAGCCGGGCAGGATCAGCTTTACGGAGGAGCTTAGCCGCAGCTTTACCCGATAGAGCGTTTGATTGATCCCGGCGGAGACGAATTCTGAGCTGTAGGCGCTTTGCACGCTGCCTACCGGCGTGAAGCTCACATGCAGCAGCGGCCCGCGGCCGGAAAGGAAGGATATGCCCGTGATGGTGCCAAGGGGGACAGCGATGCCCTGCTGCCCCAAGGAGGCGATGCGGCTTTGTGCTTCCTCCGCGCAGTCGGCGGCGAGTATGTTCATGTTGCGGGTGTTGGCCTGTAAAAGATAGACATGGTTGCCGTCGTCCTGTACCTCGACGAGCTGCGCATAGGCGCGATCATCCCCCATGGAGGAGAGGATGGCGTCGTTCATGGCCTTGGCGGAAATGGCGCTGATTTTGGATTCCGCCTGCGCGATGATGGCGGGACGCATATTGGCGTTAAGATAGAGGAACAGCCCGACGGACAAGCATAAAAGCGCCAGCAAGCCTGCGAGCACGCGGCGTTTGAACCCGCTTGTTTTGCGCACCAGTACATCCTGCTCCATACGTCCGCCTTTCTATGACCAAATGTGAATATTGGGTTAAATCTCATCGACGCACCCCGCGCCGATGGTTGAGACAAATTCTTTTCTATGCTATACTTATGCGGGGAAAATTGGAAAGGCGACAAAAATGGAAGACAATAGGAACTTTCCGAAAGAAATAAAGGAATGGCTGGAGGACTGCTGGGATACGATCAAGTCCTTTTTTACCAGCCTGTTTTCACCTGAAGCGCACCATGGCGAAGAAACGCTGGTGCCGCGCACGGGCGAGCGATCTCTCCTGCTCTCGATCCTTTTTACGACGATCAAGATGCTGGCATTGGTGATCGTCCTTGTTGGCGTCGCATGCTTTGGGTTAGGCATGGGTGTTGCAAAGGCGTATGTGGATACCACGCCGGATCTGGACGTTTCGCAGCTTACCCGCAGCGATCAGACCTCCTTCATCTATGATAGGGACGGCAATCTGATCACCACCTTTGCCTACATGGAGTATAGGGACTGGGCGGATATCGACGAGATACCCGATATGCTCATCAACGCCGTGATCGCGGTGGAGGACGTGCGTTTTTACAAGCATGACGGCTTGGATTACAAGCGTTTGTTTTCGGCGGTCGTCAATACGCTTCGCAATGCGGATACCCATGGCGGCAGCACGCTGACCCAGCAGCTTATCAAAAACAAAATACTCACCAAGGAGCAGTCCTATAAGCGGAAGATACAGGAAGCTTATCTTTCCTTAGAGGTGGAGACGATACTCGAAAAGAACGAGATACTTGAGGCGTACTTGAACGACGTCTTTTTGGGCGATTCCAATTACGGCGTCAAAACAGCGGCCAAGGATTATTTCGGCAAGGAGCTCAAGGAGCTTTCCATTCGGGAATGCGCCATGCTTGCGGGCATGATCCAGCGCCCTTACGAAACGAACCCCAGAGCGAATACCTACACGCGCACCTACGCGGACGGGCGCAATAAGATGGATATCACGGATGCGCGAACCAATACGGTCATCGAGCGCATGTATACGGCCGGCTTCATTACCCGGGAGCAGCGCGATAACGCGCTTGCGGATACGGTAAAGATCATCGAGGTGTCCGAACAGAAGCAGCTTTATGACATGCCGTATTTTATCGAATACGCGATCTACGATGTGGTAACGCATATGCTTTCCCAACGCGAGATGCTGGACACCAAGGCGAACCGCACGGCGATCGAGAACGAGCTGCGCACGGGCGGCTATCATATCTATCTGACGGTGGATACGGATATGCAGCATATCGTGGAGCAGACCTTGACCGATTGGGAGGAATACCCAAGCCTTGCCGATCCGTCCGCCGCCGTGAAGATCAAATCCAACGCCGACGGCACCACGCTGGAGGTGCGCCAGCCTCAATCGGCCGCCGTCATCATCGATCAGCATACGGGTGAGCTGCTGGCCGTGGTCGGCGGGCGGGACGCACCGACGAGAAGAAAGCAATGGAATCTTGCCTATCAAAGCGCCATGGAGGTGGGTTCCTCCATTAAGCCGCTGGCCGTATACGGGCCTGCGCTGGACTTGGGCGCGTCGCCCGGCAGCATCGTGTACAATTTTCCGTCGCCTATCATTGGATGGAATACGGAAAAGGGTTTTCCGTCTATCGGCGATGAAAAGTACATCGGCCCCATCACGATGCGTCGGGGACTGGTTTCCTCCTTGAACGTATCGGCGGCCCGGGTGCTGCTCAACTATGTCACACCCGCCACGTCGGCTGCGTATCTGGAAGCCTTGGGGGTCGATCCGTCCCGCATCAATGCGGATGGCTCCGGCCTTGCGCTGGGTACCTCCGGCATCACGCCCATCGAGATGGCGGGCGCTTACGGCGCTATCGCCAATTCCGGCACCTATTTGGAGCCGATCTCCTTTACGCGCGTGGTGGACGATACGGGCAAGGTCATCCTGCGCGGCATGGAGGTGCAGGAAACGCACGCTGTTTTTAAGCCCTCTACGACATACATGCTCGTGGATATGATGACGGATGCCGTAAGGCGCGGTACGGGCACGAGAGCTAGGATCGACGGCATGACCGTGGCGGGCAAGACGGGAACCAACTCGGATTACCGCAGCGTGTATTTTGCGGGCATCACGCCCTATTGCACGGCGGTCGTCTGGATCGGGCACGAGGATTATGAGCAAAAACTTAAAAGCGGATCTACCGGCGGCAAGTATGCGGCGCCGCTTTGGCAGTCGTTTATGTCGCAAATACTGGATGGACGCTTGGATAAGCCCATATTGGACGATTCACCTGTTTCTATAGGGTTGGTGAAGCGCACGGTCTGCGCGGTATCGGGCAAGCTTGCGACGGAAGCCTGCTATCAGGACGCGAACGAGCGTGTGCCTGTCACGGACTGGTTTGAAAAAGGCACGGTGCCGCAGGAGGAATGCGACGTGCATATTATAACCAACATTTGCACCATGTCCGGGCAAGTGGCAACGGAGTACTGCCCGCAGGCGTATGTGCAGACGACCTGCGCGGAGCTGATCGACGTGGATTCGCCTTACCGGGAATTCTTGCCAGAGGTCATGACGCCTTATATGGCAAACCTCATCTACACGGAGCTTCCGGCAGAGGTCTATATGCAGCAGAAATTTGCGACGGATACCCTGTGCTCCGTCCATACGCCTTACGGGTATGGCGGTGCGCCGTGGCAGAGCGTTGCCGTGACAAGCGCCAACGAGCTGATCGAGGAGATCAGGTCGTATCTGCAAAACGTGCAGACGCTTACGGATACGGAGCGCAATACGCTGACCGCTGGCGTGAGCGGGCTGGAAAACACCATACTTTCCAACGACATTGGCAGCATCAGCCAAGAGGCGGAGCGCCTGCGTTACAACTATGAGGTCATCAGCGGCGCCAATCCGCCCGTTTCGGTATGGGACAATGGATGATCTGCAGGCTTTATATGATGATTGGGCGTTGATGCTGCTGCAAAGCGCGCACGAACGAAGCGGCGATTATGCGCGACCCGTATTCGGCCAAGGTGAACGCAATGCAAGGCTCATGCTGATCGGCGAAGCGCCCGGCGGCGACGAAGCCAAGGCAGGCCGACCCTTCGTGGGCAAAGCGGGGCGGCAGCTTGACGCGCTGCTTGCCTGTGCCGGGATTGAACGGGATGCGGTCTATATTACCAATGCTGTGAAATTTAGGCCAACCAACGTGAGGGGCGCGCGTGTGAGCAACCGGACGCCGACCAGGACGGAGTGGCGCGCGGGCTTGCCGTTGCTGCTATCGGAGATACAAACGATCCGGCCACGGGTGATCGCAACGTTAGGCAATACGCCGTTGTGCGCGTTGCTGTGCCTTGCTAAAATGGATAGTAGCGTCGGCATTGGCGAGCGGCACGGACAGGCTTTAGGTATAGACATAGAGGGAAGGGCATATACGCTCTTTCCGCTGTATCATCCGGCGAGCGTGATCTACAATCCATCGCTGTCCGATGTACTTCAGTCGGATCTTTGCCGTTTGGGCGCTTTATTACGGGAGAAGGAAGGAATAGCATGCGAGAAAGGCTAAAGAGCAGCTTGCTTCTTTTATTGGCGGCTTTGACCCTGATTGGCCAGCCCTCCTTTGCAAGGGAGGCGCAAGTCGGCGTCGTTACGGCGGACGAAGTCAACATTCGCGTTTTGCCGGATCGGGAGGCCGAGGTTCTATCGAAGGTGCCGCTGGGGATGGAGCTTACCGTCATTTCCAACGAAGGCGGTTGGTATCGCATCCTTTATAACGACGATGTAGGTTATATTTCCAAGGATTATTTGTTCGTAAACGCTTCGGGTAGCCGCGGCGCCTATGTGCAGACGGATGGCGCGACACTGCGCGGTGGACCCGGGCAGGATGCTTATGTGGTGGCAAAGCTGCATGCGGGGCAGGGGGTGAAGGTAAAGGCGATCATTGGGGAATGGTACTTTGCCGTTGCCAATGAACAGCCCGGTTATATCCATAGAACCTATCTTACCATGACGGAGTCCACCACAGCTGCGGGCGGCAGCATGCTCAAAATGGGCATGGAGGGCGCGGAGGTCAAAAAGCTGCAACAGGAGCTCTACGACCGGGGCTTTATCAGCAAGACCAATATCACGGGTACTTATGGCGCGAATACGCGCGCGGCGGTGTTGGATTATCAAAAGGCGATGGGCATGGAGGGCGCGGACGGCATTGCAGGCCCCCGTACGCTCAATTCCATCTATGACAGCGCCAACAAGCTGAAAAAGGAAACGGCGAATCTGACCAAGCTCAAGGGCAGCGTCGTGATGCTGGACTGGTTTGATGGCGGTGCGGAATGGCTCAACAAGGGCGCGCGTTTTACTATAACCGACGTCAAGACCGGCCTAAGCTTCCGCGCGCGGCGCTTTGGCGGCTGGTATCACGCAGACTGCGAGCCGATCACGGCTTCGGATACCACGGTAATGAAGCGGATATCAGGCGGCAAATGGTCTTGGAACAGGCGCGCGATATGGGTGACGTACGGCGGAAAGACCGTCGCTGCCAGCATGCACACCATGCCGCACATGTCGAATCCTACGCGCAGCAATAACTTTGACGGCCATTTTTGCGTGCATTTGAAGAATTCCAAGGTGCACGAAACCAGCAAGCCTTGTCCGCGGCATCAAGCCTGCGTGCAATCCGCTTACAGAAGCGGCAAATAAGAGAAAAACCGATGATGGAGCGTCCCGCGTTTTGCGGGGCGCTTTTGCATATTTTGGGAGGCACCCGCAGATACTGTGCAATGAAGAAGGAAAGGGGGATAGGTCAATGCACTTTTGGGATCGACTCTTTGATGCGCTGGGCTTTGGAAATCGACCCACGCCATTTGAGCTGTTGGAGACGGAAACGGGTGAGCCGAGCTTTTTTAGCGAGCTGAAGCGTGCGCGACCCTCGGAAAAAAAAGAGAATCGAGAAACGGTGCCGGCAGGGATCGCGGCATGCGAAAAGCTCGTGCGCAGGGAGTTTCGCTGCGACATCAATCCCGATATCATATTGCGGCGGTTTATATTGGGCGGACGCGTCAACGCGCTATGCGTGTTTGTAACGGGCATGGTCAACGAACGCGTCGTGAACGATTTTGTGCTGCACGACGCTATGCATGCTGTGCTGCCGGAAAGAACGGGCGATTTGCTTCGCTTTGCGTTGGAAAACGTGTTTGCCGTGGGTGACGCGGTCACCGAAGCGGATTGGGCGAGGGTGCGCGAGAGTATCCTGTGCGGCAAGTGCGCCGTTTTTCTGGACGGCGTCGCGCAGGCTGCCGTGCTGGATGTGCGTGGATTTGAACACAGAGGCGTGGATGTGGCGCAGAATGAAAAGGCTGTGCGCGGCCCGCAGGAAGGCTTTTCGGAAAACCTTCGCACCAATATTACGCTGCTGCGGCGCTTGATACGCTGTGAGGATTTCGTTTGCCAGCTGCGCGATGCCGGCGCGCAGAACAATATCAAAACAGCGATCGCTTATCGTGAGGGCGTTACCAATGATACGCTGCTGGCAGAGGTGAAAAAAAGGCTTGCCTCCATTGACACAAACACTGTGCTGAGCATAGAGACGATCGAACAGCTGACGGAACGGCGCAAGCTTTCCATTTTTCCGCAAATACTCGCTACGGAGCGACCTGACCGCGCGGCGGCTTACATCATGCAAGGGTATGTGGTGGTGCTGCTGGAGGGGAGCCCCTTTGCCAACGTCATGCCAACGACGCTTTGGGCGCTCATGAGCAGCGCGGAGGATGATTATATGCGCGCGCCGCAGGGGACGCTTGTGCGTTTTATACGGTTTATGGGCGCGTTTATCTCATTGGTGCTGCCCGGTTATCTCATCGCCATCACATTGCATCATCAGGGCATGCTTTCCTCCGAAGCGCTCAATACCATCATCTATTCGCGGCGCATGGTGTATTCCTCCATCGGTGCTGAAATGGTGTTCTTGCTGCTCGTATTTCAACTGATTCGAGAGGCGGGCCTGCGCGTGCCGGGCAGCATAGGGCAGGCTATCGGCATTATAGGCGGGCTGGTGCTGGGACAGGCGGCGATCGCGGCGAATATGGCGAGCGCGGTTCTCTTGACGGTCGTGGCGCTTTCCGGCCTTGGAAACTTCTGCATTCCCGATTACCAGATGCAGATATCGACCTCCTATCTGCGCCTGCTGTTCGTTGGCGTAGCTTGGCTGGGGGGACTTCTTGCGATGAGTGCTGTTTTGTTGATGCTCATAGGCTATACGGCTACCGTTAAGTCATATGGCGTGCCCTTTTTGGCGCCGTTTTCACCTAAAACCAACGCCAAGGGCCCTTTGATCCGCCGCGGCGTCATAAGGCAACACCGCCGTGCCACGGACTACACAAATACCATACAAGGGAAGTGAAGACCTATGAAAATGCTGGAAGGACGTATCGGGCGGCAGGAGAGCGTAAGCATACTCGTGCAGGCCATGGCTGCTATCTGCATTTTTTCCCTGCATACCCTTACGGTGTATGAAAATGGAAACACAACTTATATATGGATGCCCCTTGGTATTGCGCTGGCTGTAGCGGGAGGACTCGCCGTCAGGTCGTGCATGTCGCGCACAGGGCAAAGCGATCTCATTGCGCTGTATCGCGGCGGGCTTGGGCGCTTACTCGGCTGCGCGTCGCTGCTTGCCGTCGCCATCGCGCTTTTATGGCAATGCAGCAGCCTGTTCAATCATTTTTTGAGCGATCTGCATAGCTATATCTTTCCGACTGACCGATATGGCGCCGTTATTTTCTGGGTCGTTCTTGCCGTTGCCTATATCGCGTGGGGCGGTTTGGAGCGCATTGCCCGCACCGGAAAGTGTATCGCGCCGTTGGTGGGTTTTGTGCTGCTTATTACGCTGTTTATGCCCGTCAAGGGCTATCGGCTTTACAGGCTTTTTCCCTTTCCGGGCGATACCGTCGGGGCGATAGCAGGGCTATGTCTGCGCAGCTTTGCCCAAATGCTGCCCGTTATCCTTTTGACACTGTCGCTTACTTCGGCCTTGCAGGGAGAGAGGATGGTCAGGCAGACCATCGCCATTGCAGGCGCCGTCGCTTTTGTGCTGGTGCTGCTTGTGCAGCTGGCGCTGGGTCTGGTGTTTACAGCCGAGCAGCTGGCCAATATGAATATGCCGCTGTTCCGCATCAATATGAACCTGCTTTCGGATGGCTATTATCTTAGGCAGGATAAGGCCAGCGTGTTTATCTGGCTGATGGCGGCCGTTCCCGGCGGAGCATATCTTCTATATGGCTTTGCCTATCTTTTTTGCAAGGCGACGGGGGGAGAAAATATACGTCCCGCATTGCTGACGGGTACGGTTCTGCTCATTTGCATATTGCTGCTGCGGCGGGAAGCGCTTTTCGGCCTCTTTGAAGGCGTGCAAACATGGATAAGTCATTTTGGCGTATATCTGATCCTGCCGCCGCTGCTGCTTGCCTGCGTGGTGCAGAGCGTACGAGAAAAAAGAAAGGGAGGCGCAAAGCAGCATGATGCGTAGATGTGTTTTGACATGCATGCTTGCGATGCTGCTGCCGCTGTGTGGGTGTCTGGAGAGCAAGCAGGTCAACCAGTACGGGTATGTGCAGTCCATTGGGCTGGACAAGGGAGAAAGCAAGAAATATGCTTTTTCTTTTTTGATGCAACAGGCTTCTGCCAGCGATATGTCCTCGTCGGGAGATCAACAGGCCGGCATGGTGATCGGCGCGGAAGGGGATACGCTTTTTGAGGCTGTGACCACCATGGTCGCGGGCTTTCCCTATGAATTGAACTTTACCCGCACGGACGCGATTTTCTTTTCCGACGAGGTGGCAAGGGCGGGCGGAATGAAGGAGATTTTGCAGCTCTCGCAATCGGCTTTAAAAATGCGCCATTCCATGAAGTATTTTGTTATTTTGGGCTCCGCGCTGGATTTTCAAAAGGGCTTGCAAACGCAAAGCAGCCCCAGCCTTACCCAGATCCAGCACAGCGTAGAGTACAACAATCGCGCTGAGGGCATATCCCCGCTTATCAACCATGCGTTGTTTTATGAAGCCGTTACAACGCAGCGCTTCGATCCGGTCGTCTCGCTGGGCGGCATAGACGAAAGCATTCAGGAAAAAAGCGCGGATGATAAAACGGGTCAAACGGATAAAGTGGCGAAAGCGCAAGAAGCGGCACAGAAAAAAGAGGGCAGCACGGACGGCGTGCCGCGCGAGGGCGGCATGCGCGCCTATATCATGGGCTCGGCACTTTTTGACGGCTTGTACATGAAGGGCACGCTTAACGGCGAAGAAACCAAATATTTGCTCATGGCGCGCGGGGAGCTGCATAAGGCGTACATCAACTTTGTAGACAGCACGGGCGAACGCTTTTCCATTCATATCACGCAGGAAAAAAAGCCGAAAACGCGCCTGGAAGCTGCGCAAACACCTCATGGATCCGTATATATCCCGCTGACATGCGAGATCCATATGTCACAGGCGGAGCATATCTTTACGACCTGGGAGACGCGGCTTAAGGCTGAGCTGACGGCTTATATGGAGGATGCTATACAGGGCGTTTTTGCAAGCTGCAGGTCGATGGGCTGTGATGCAATCGGCTTTGGCCGCTATGCCAGCCTCCATTTTTCGGACAGCAACGCATGGCGCGCCTACGAATGGAAAAAGAAATACGGACAAATGCAGGCGGATTTTCAGGTCGAGCTTGTGCTGCACGACGCATATATGAAAAATGGGATGGAATGATATGGGCTTTGTTTTGTTGTTTTTGCTGGTGGGGATCGCGTATAACGCGCTATATGGCGTTTATGCCGTAAAAAAAGGAGACGGCGGTGATATATGCTATGTTATCCTGCTTACGTTGACGCTGCTGTCGGTGCTGTTTCTGGTAACGCGGCTGCTTTTGGCTGAGGGGTAGGGGTGTAAGTAAAGTTAAAAGCAATTGACAAAGTGCCTTCTAAAACATATCATAAGGTTAGGTAAGTTTAATCAAAAATCGGCGAGGTAGCACGGATTGCGTGAAGAAGAAACGGTATTCATTACCAAGGAAAAGCTGGCAGATATGCGCGCAAAGGCGCAAATGATGGAGGATGAACTGCACGATGTAAGCGTGCAGGAGTACCAGCGTACGGGAAAATTGAGCAATCCCAAGCTGTGCGAGATGGCGCTGGAATACGAAAATTATCTTTTATCCATGGATAAGGTCAAAACGCTCCTTGAGGAACTGGAAGAAAAAGCATAGTAAACAATCGGTGAATTGTTGATGGAATGACTTGTTTACAGCGGTCAGTCCGCTATAATGCTATCATGACCATAGAAGAAAAGGAAAGGCGGGTAGTGGCTTTTGTCGTATGATGTTCTAGTCAAAACCATAACCAGCGGCATGACGCAATTTCGCGTGGCGGATGCGATTGATATCCTCGTCATTGCGTTTTTGATTTATCGGCTGTTGATCCTTACCCGCGAAACGCGCGCCTATCAGGTGTTAAAGGGCGTTGGCGTGCTGTTTGTCGTTGCGATTCTTAGCGATGTGTTCCAGATCACAACGCTGAGCTGGCTGCTTAATTCCATTATCACAGCGGGTATCCTCGTCATTGTGATCCTGTTTCAGCCTGAGATACGAAGGATGCTGGAGCATGTTGGGCGAGGAAGGCTGCTTAGCGGCGATCTTTTCAGCAAGATAGAGCCTGAATCTGATCAAATCGTCAAGGAACTGCATACGGCCGTGATGCGTCTGGCCAAACGGCGCGTGGGCGCGCTGATCGTGATCGAACGGGAAACGCGGCTGGGAGAGATTATCAGCACGGGCACGCAGATCGACGGCATCGTATCCGCGCCCTTGATCGAGAACATATTTGAGCCTAACACGCCGCTGCACGACGGCGCGGTCATTCTGCGCGACGGCATGATCATTGCGGCGGCTTGCTACCTGCCCCTTTCCGAAGACATGACCATTTCCCGCGATTTGGGAACTCGCCATAGAGCAGCGCTTGGCATTTCATCGGTTTCGGACAGCGTGACCATCGTCGTGTCCGAGGAGACGGGCGTGATTTCCTTTGCGCGGGATGCAAAGCTCATCCGTTATGTGGATGATAAGGCTTTGCGCGATTTGTTGGAATCCCTGTTTGTGTCCAAGGAGACAAACAGCTCCTCTTTGATGAACGTTTTTAAGCGGAGGGCTGACGAAGATGGAAAATAAGCATGCAGAAAGCTCCGCATGGCAAGAAAAGATCAAAAACCTTTGCAGGAAGGACATAGCGCTTAAACTGATATCGCTGCTGTTTGCGGTTTTGGTGTGGGGCTACGTCATGATGGACGAAAACCCCGTGCGTATCAAAACCGTGGATAATATCGCGGCCAGCTTTGAGGGCGAAGCGGATATGATCTCACGCAAGCTCATCATTCGCGGCAACCGTTCCGAGATGCTTTCCGGCATTTCCAGCCGTGTGAGCACGCAGCTAACGGAATATGCCGATCTGCAATCCAGCGACGTTAAGGCGACCGTCAGCTTGCGCAACATTACGGAGGCGGGCGTGTATGAGCTGCCTATTTATCCCACCAGCACCAAAGGAGACGTGGAAAGCACGACGCCCAGCGTCGTGGAGGTGGAGATCGACGACCTTGTAACAAAGCGTATACCGATAGAGTATAAGATCGTTCGAGATTTGCCGGAAGGTTATTGGGCTGCAGATCCTGTATTGAGCCGGACGGAGGTAGATATTCAGGGGCCTGCGCAGGACATTGGCAGGATCGTGCGCGGCATGTGCATGATCGATCTTTCATCGCGCACGGAAAGCTACAATGAGGCCATGGACATTACGCTGCTGGATGAGGACGGCGTCGCCGTGAGCGGGTCTGCGCTCTATGGGCAGCTGGCCTCCGTAAGCGTAAAACAGACCATTATGCACAAAAAGACGCTGACGGTGAATGTGCAGTCGGCGCTGTTGGGTGCTGATAATCTTGCCAATAACTATGAGATCGCGGAGGTGCGGGTAACGCCTACGACGGTGGATGTAGCCGGAAAGGTGGATGTGCTGGATGCGCTTAGCGAGATCACGGTAGAAAACATCGATCTTGCCGGCCGCAGCGAAAGCCTGCTCGTTTCCGCCAAGCTCATCGTTCCCGAGGGCGTTACGCTCACAAAGGAGGACGATCTGGTCAGCGTATATGTGGATATACGCGAAAAACAGGAGCAGCTTGATTTTACAAAACTGCCCATCAAGGTCATCGGAAAGGCGCGCGGCACGGATGTGCGGCTGGGACAGGAAACGGCTGATCTTACCATTACGGGCGGCACGTCGCTGTTGAAGAAGATCAACCGAGGCGATTTGACCTTGTATGTGGATGTGACGGATCTGGCGAAGGGCACGGTCATTCCGAATTTCCGCATACAGCTAAAGCTTCCCAACGAGGAGATGCAAAGCCAAATCACCTATGTGATCAAGCCTGAGACCGTAAACGTTACGATACGCTAGGGGAGAAAGCATGGCACTGGTTTTAAAAAATGTTAAGCTGCCGCTGGCTGCGGACGAGTCCTCGCTCAAACACCTTGCAGCGAGGGCTCTTGCTGTACCGGAAAGTGCGATACGCTCGCTTCGCGTGGTGCGTGTATCAACGGACGCGCGGAAAAAAAACGATATCGTGCAATTGTATTCGCTGCGTTTGGAGCTTGATAAGGCCGATGAAAAACGTATTCTCGCACGGGCGGGAAACGATGTGGAGGAAATACAGGAGCAAGCGCAGCTTACCTTCCGGCAGGGAGAAAGACCGCTTGCCGCGCCTGTCATCGTGGTTGGGATGGGGCCTGCCGGATTGTTTGCGGCATATGTGCTGGCCAAATACGGATATAGGCCGATCGTGATCGATCGAGGCAGGGACGTGCAAAGCCGTACGGCGGATGTGGATGCGTTTTGTGCCACCGGCAAACTGGACACGGAAAGCAATGTGATGTTCGGAGAGGGCGGCGCAGGCGCGTTTTCCGACGGCAAGCTTGTGACCCGCATTAAGGATCCGCTTGCGCAGTCGGTATTGGAAACGTTGGCGGCATTTGGCGCGCCGCAGGAGATTTGCATACAGGCAAAGCCGCATGTGGGAACGGATAAGCTGAAGAAAACCGTCCAAAGCATCCGGCAAGAGATCGTGCGTCTGGGCGGAGAGGTGCGGTTTGAAACGAAGTTAACAGGCATTGAGAGCTGCGACGGGGTGCTTCGCGCCGTCCGGGTGTCAAAAAACGGTATGGAAACGCGCTTGTCATGCGCCGCCTGCGTGCTGGCGCACGGGCAAGGGGCGAGGGATACCTACAGGCTGCTTGCGGCATCCGGCCTGGAGCTTGTGCCCAAGGCTTTTGCCGTGGGTGTGCGCATTGAACATCCAAGAACGCTGATCGACGAAGCGCAGTTTGGAAGGTTTGCGGGCAATCCTCGCCTTGGCGCTGCGGAATACCATTTGAGCGAGCAGATAGGCGGACGCGGCGTATACACGTTTTGCATGTGTCCGGGCGGCGTTGTGATTGCGTCTGCTTCCGAGGCGGGACAGGTTGTGACCAACGGTATGAGCTATTACGCGCGCGACGGTGAAAACTCCAACGCGGCCATCGTGGTGCAGGTGACGCCTGCGGACTATGGCGACGACCCCCTTGACGGCCTGCGCTTTCAGGATGTGATCGAGCGTGCGGCTTATCAGGCGGGCGGCGGCGGCTATATTGCGCCTGCATGCTGCGCGGGGGATCTTTTGGCAGGACGCGTGACAAAAAGCTTTGGCAGCGTCCGGCCGACCTATAAGCCCGGTGTGTGCGCAGCGGATATCGGCGCGTGTTTGCCAGACTATATAACAAACGGTGTTCGCGCAGGCATACAAGCCTTTGGCCGCCGTATCAAAGGCTACGACATGCAGGATGCGGTGATCACAGCTGTGGAAAGCCGTACCAGCGCACCTTTGCGCATCCTGCGGGATGAAAACCGGGAAGCGACCCGCTGCAAGGGACTATATCCCGTCGGTGAGGGTGCGGGTTATGCTGGCGGCATCGTGAGCGCGGCTGTGGACGGGCTGCGCGCGGCGCAGGCGATCATGGCGCTTTATAAACCTGACGCACTGTAACGCGCGGATGTATGGTATAATAAAAACAACGATCAGCGCGTGACATGGGAGATGCGGATGAAAAAAAGCTTGTTGGGGTTTTATATTTTGTCTTTCGCTCTTTTGCTTTGCGCATGCAGCGCGGAACAGGAACAGCCGGAGGATTATCATATCGATCTTTCCGATCCGAGCCAGGGCATCTATACGGCTGCGGATCTGATCGCTTTTTTTGAAAGCGGAGAAGGTGACACAGCGGTGCTTGGCGGGTCGATAGACTTGGCGGGTGATATGCTCAAGCTTACCAGGCGTCGGGGTTCCATGACCATACAAGGCAATGGGAACAGCCTTACAAGCGGAGGCGACTGTGTGATACGCCTTGAGGACGGCGCTGTGCTTACACTCAATGATGTTACCGTTATTGCGGGTGCTGATGGCCTTGGATGTCTGGGGGACGCGCAGATCGGCGGCACAAAATGCACCATTGAAGCGCTGACCAACGCCGTGCATTGCGTAGGCGACCTTACGGTCATGGCAAATAGCGATCTGCTGCTTTCCGGCGCAAAAGGCAGCGGCTTGATCGCTCAATCCTTGACGCTTTCCGCCGACGCACGCGTTACGGCTACAGGGACGCAAAGCGCAGTGCGTACGCTGAAGAATGACCTGACGCTTTCTGAAAACGCATATTTGAACGCCAAGACCTCCGCCTACTATTGCGCGCTCAAGAGCGCGGGCATGCTGCGCATGCAAAACGGCGCGCAGCTTGTGGTGGTAAACGAGGGCGACTATCATGGCGCGGAGATCAACGGGCTTATGGTAGAGGGTGCTGTGACCATTGACGCAGATGGAGGAGCTCGCGGCGTGGGTCTTTTCCTTTTTGATTTGCATGATGATATCGTCGTGATGGGGCATTGCGAAGCTGCGGCGCGCTTTGAAAGCGGTAATGGCTCGCTAACCTTTGTCGATACACCTGAGGCGGTCGAAAGAAAACAGGCGGAATTTGCGGCAGCACAGGAAGAAACCGTAGCCACACAAACAACGGAATAAAGGGTGCTGCTATGAGACGCGGGCATGGAATCAGCACCAGACAAGCCAGCAGCCGTGCGCGCTTATGGAAGCGTACGGGGCTTTTCCTTTTATTGTGCGCTGCAATCGGCGCTACGGCATATCTCCTTATGATGGCGTTTGACGTAAGGCCGGAGGTCAACGCGGAGACGCAACCCGCGACAGCCGTTGTTTCATCCTCCGGGCAGATGCTTTCCTCGGATGCGCATATGGCTGCGGATATACAGCTTGAAAATGCCATAGGCGCCGCGTCGATGGCGTACGGCTTCCAAAGCGCCGTCATGCAGGATGGCGCCATTATCGAGAGATATATAAGACCGCAGGATGTGCACTTTGGCTCTGCGGAGCAGTATGCCTCCGTGAAGGGGATCACGACGTTTGCGGGCAATAACTATCGCAACGATTTTGCCTATGGAACGCGAACGCTAACCAACAAGACGCTCTCCCGCGTTTGGGAGCAGGGGGTAGGCTCCTTGCAGACGGCTGCTGGCGATACATGGGAGGGCACGGGCTGGACGGGCATGCCGCTCATCATTCAATGGGAAGCGGATGTGCGCAAGGTCTTAGGCGTGGCGGACAGCTACAAGCAGATGGACGGCTTTACCGAGGCGATCTATCCCGCGACGGACGGAAAGATCTATTTTCTGGAGCTGCAAACGGGTGCGCAAACGCGCGCGCCCATCGAGGTAGGCGTGGTGATGAAAAGCGCGACGCTTGACCCAAGAGGCTATCCCATCCTTTATGTCGGGCAGGGCGTGGAGGACGAGGTGGACGGCAAGGGCGCATGGGTGCGCGCCATATCCTTGATTGAAAACCGAGAAATATGGCGCTTTGGAGGGCGAGACCCCTTTGCCTATCGGACGTATCAGGCGTACGACGGCGGCGCGTTGCTCCATGGGGAGACGGACACGTTGTTCCTGCCGGGCGAAAACGGCGTATTTTACAGTACAAAGCTCCATACGGATTTTTCGATAGAGACGGGCAGCATCACGATCGCTCCCGAGCCGCTGGTGAAATACAGGTACACGGCAGACGCATACGATGAAACGGAAGCGGGTCGCGTATGGGGGATCGAAAGCTCTGTGGCGGCGTTTGGCCAATATGGCTTTTTTATGGATAACGGCGGGTTTTTACAGTGTATCGACCTTAATACCATGTGTCCGGCGTATGTGACGGATATTCTTGCCGAAAGCGACGCGACGCCCGTCATTGAGCCGGGCGAGGATACCTTCTATGTCTATACGGCTACCTTGGCGGGCAAAGATGACAGCATTGCCTATCAACGCAAGCATGACGGCAAAACGGGCGAGGTGCTTTGGGAGAACCAATGCGTTACCGTGGACACGGGCGATCCTTCGGATACGCGGGGCACGCTGGGAACGCCGCATGTTGGACACGGCAATATCGAAAATATGGTCATTTTCAACTGCACGATGGTGCCCTATTCCGAGGAGGGTCAAAGCAAGCGCGGCGGCAGCGTGATGGCGTTAAGCAAACAGACCGGCAAGGTGATTTGGACCTATACCCAATCGGGCGGCTGCTGGAGTTCGCCTGTGGTGATCTATGACGAGGCGGAAAACGCCTATGTGATACAATGCGACCGCTTGGGCAATATGAAGCTTTTGGACGGGCGCACGGGGGAAGAACTATTTTCTTTGGATATGGGCTCGCGCATCGAATCGACGCCCGCTGTGTTCAACGACATGCTGGTGGTCGGCACGCGCGGCAAATACGGAAGCGGCGAGAGCGCCAAGATCATCGGCGTAAAAATCGGGTAGGAGGAGCAGCATGGCCTATATATCCCTTACCGGCGTGACCAAGCGGTATAAGATGGGCGAGGTGGAGATCAATGCCCTTTCCGGCGTGGATTTTTCCTTGGAGAAGGGGCAGCTTTGTATCGTGGTGGGTCCGTCGGGTGCGGGCAAAACGACGCTGCTCAACATCTTGGGCGGCATGGATTCCTGCACGGACGGCGAGATCGTGGTGGACGGTGAGCATATCGAAAAATATGACAGAAAGCAGCTTACAGCCTACAGGCGGGAGACGGTGGGCTTTGTATTCCAGTTTTACAATTTGGTGCAGAATCTGACGGCGCTGGAAAACGTAGAGCTTGCCTCCCAAATCTGCAAAAACCCCATGGAACCCAAGGCGGTGCTTTGTCAGGTAGGGCTTGGCGAACGGCTGAACAATTTCCCCGCGCAGCTTTCCGGCGGAGAGCAGCAGCGCGTTTCCATCGCGCGGGCTTTGGCAAAAAATCCTAAGCTGATGCTTTGTGACGAACCTACAGGCGCTTTGGATTACCAGACCGGTAAGCACGTCTTGCAGCTTTTGCAGCAGACCTGCAGGGAGGCTGGCATGACGGTCATCATCATCACGCACAATCAGGCGCTTGCACCCATGGCGGATAAAGTCGTCAAGGTGCGTAACGGCCGGGTGTCGGGCATGGTGGATAATCCAACGCCCACGCCCATCGAAAAGATCGAATGGTAAAATGAAGAA
>JAUNJX010000031.1 GCA_030533005.1 Clostridia bacterium
GGGATCACCCCCGCGTGTGCGGGGAGTAGGCGGTGATCCTTGACCGGGCGGATGGCGGCTGCGGATCACCCCCGCGTGTGCGGGGAGTAGATTGTGGGCGCGGGGAAATTTGACGCAGACGAGGGATCACCCCCGCGTGTGCGGGGAGTAGTATATCCGATCCGCCTTCCGGACGGGCTTTATAGGATCACCCCCGCGTGTGCGGGGAGTAGTCTGCCGTTCGGGACGTGAAATAAAAGCCGCAAGGATCACCCCCGCGTGTGCGGGGAGTAGGCCGGAATGCCGAACACGCAAACGGCCATGTCGGGATCACCCCCGCGTGTGCGGGGAGTAGCAGAAATTTCAAGCCGCGCGGCGGCGTTGTGTAGGATCACCCCCGCGTGTGCGGGGAGTAGGCTGCTGATAGCGGTCTGCATATTGCTGATACAGGATCACCCCCGCGTGTGCGGGGAGTAGCCCGCCACGGGGGCATTATCCTGTAATAGTACAGGATCACCCCCGCGTGTGCGGGGAGTAGATGCGCTGGCCTAGCTGATAGAGGGCGTCGGCGGGATCACCCCCGCGTGTGCGGGGAGTAGACGAGGACGCGAAGCGTGAAGCTACAAACTTCAGGATCACCCCCGCGTGTGCGGGGAGTAGTGTATGATGCTGATTCCTGCGGCGGCAAGCGCGGGATCACCCCCGCGTGTGCGGGGAGTAGTGCGCCCAGTGCCGCAGCTTATACCAGCGTTCGGGATCACCCCCGCGTGTGCGGGGAGTAGAGATGTAGTACACGAACACCCACTTGGAGGATAGGATCACCCCCGCGTGTGCGGGGAGTAGAGCTGTCCATGCCATGCGCTGCAAAAAATCGTGGGATCACCCCCGCGTGTGCGGGGAGTAGCTCCCGGTGTTAGCTCCGCCTCCACCGAACAGGGGATCACCCCCGCGTGTGCGGGGAGTAGGGATAGCAAACCTTGTAGGGCAGCTTGCCCCCGGGATCACCCCCGCGTGTGCGGGGAGTAGAGCATAATCCGAACCCGTGCCGTTTCGTTTATAGGATCACCCCCGCGTGTGCGGGGAGTAGGCGTCCAGGAGGCGCGTTTTTTCGGGCGCGGTGGGATCACCCCCGCGTGTGCGGGGAGTAGAATCGCTGCCGCCTACGATTTCGCGGCTTGCGAGGATCACCCCCGCGTGTGCGGGGAGTAGGGCGCAAGCTGTTTTTGATGGCCGTCAGCGTGGGGATCACCCCCGCGTGTGCGGGGAGTAGCTAATTCTGCACCAATAGCGGATGGCAAAGCCAGGATCACCCCCGCGTGTGCGGGGAGTAGGATACCACAAGCGCACACCATTTGCAACCACCAGGATCACCCCCGCGTGTGCGGGGAGTAGGGGGCGAGCGTCTCAAAAGGGCTCACGGTCAGCGGATCACCCCCGCGTGTGCGGGGAGTAGAGGAGGGTGTAGTCGTCAGGGACGTCCTGCGTGGGATCACCCCCGCGTGTGCGGGGAGTAGAAAACGGGGGGTGGTCAACTTCCGCTAATTGTAGGATCACCCCCGCGTGTGCGGGGAGTAGAATATGGAGATGGAATTCGGCTGGTCTGGGCTAGGATCACCCCCGCGTGTGCGGGGAGTAGCCCTCCCTTGTTGTATGGGAATTTAGCGTACGAGGATCACCCCCGCGTGTGCGGGGAGTAGCTGCCTACCTACTCGTGAAATTTTCCTGCATCGGGATCACCCCCGCGTGTGCGGGGAGTAGTGATGGCGGTGATGGCGGTGGTCTGATTTTTCAGGATCACCCCCGCGTGTGCGGGGAGTAGCATTACATTTCCTCATGTTCGCACGTCCATCCAGGATCACCCCCGCGTGTGCGGGGAGTAGTGCAGAAACCATAAGACTGTTAGCCACGCATTAGGATCACCCCCGCGTGTGCGGGGAGTAGTTTCAAGTTCATATGCGCCGTTTCGTTCTTCCGGGATCACCCCCGCGTGTGCGGGGAGTAGCGGTTGGTATCAAGAGCGTTGCGGATGCGAAAAGGATCACCCCCGCGTGTGCGGGGAGTAGTTTGGCACTCATGGGAACGTGCGAAGTCAAAAGGGATCACCCCCGCGTGTGCGGGGAGTAGCGCGCACATAGCGGCGGTTGCCATGTCGATCTGGGATCACCCCCGCGTGTGCGGGGAGTAGTTTGACGCTTTCGCTAGTGCGATTGCAAGCGTAGGATCACCCCCGCGTGTGCGGGGAGTAGAGTATCCTATCGGATTGAGAATAACGCCGTCCGGGATCACCCCCGCGTGTGCGGGGAGTAGCGCCAAATGGCATCAGCGTATGCTCATTCTCTAGGATCACCCCCGCGTGTGCGGGGAGTAGAATGACCGCCAGTTCGTTCTGCATCTTTTCCAAGGATCACCCCCGCGTGTGCGGGGAGTAGCCTATGCGCTCCCTGTTGGCAATGAATAGTACAGGATCACCCCCGCGTGTGCGGGGAGTAGTAACGTCCGCACGGACTTCAAGCCCCGCATGTAGGATCACCCCCGCGTGTGCGGGGAGTAGGTTTCTCCATAGTAAATCATAGTACAAAATCTGGGATCACCCCCGCGTGTGCGGGGAGTAGGATACCACAAGCGCGCACCATTTGCAACCACTAGGATCACCCCCGCGTGTGCGGGGAGTAGTCGTCGTCGCGCGTAAGAACGGAAAGACTATAGGATCACCCCCGCGTGTGCGGGGAGTAGCCGGAAGTAAACTGCGTGATCTCACTCGCATGGGGATCACCCCCGCGTGTGCGGGGAGTAGGTCCGTTTCCCACTTCGCGTTTCCCTCCGACGGGGATCACCCCCGCGTGTGCGGGGAGTAGACAATACAACAATATCACCTCCAGCATTGTGCGGGATCACCCCCGCGTGTGCGGGGAGTAGAATCTCCTCCATATAAATTTTTTTGGGTGGTAGGGATCACCCCCGCGTGTGCGGGGAGTAGACGAAATGATTTCGCTCTGCGTGCCCACGGCGAGGATCACCCCCGCGTGTGCGGGGAGTAGCCGTAACCGCTATCACCACTGGCCTTGGCACTAGGATCACCCCCGCGTGTGCGGGGAGTAGAGAGCCGCAAAACAGCTTTTCGGTCAGTAGGTAGGATCACCCCCGCGTGTGCGGGGAGTAGTTTGGAAGGTCGGCAAGCGCTTCTTCAAGAGCGGGATCACCCCCGCGTGTGCGGGGAGTAGGTTGACATTTACCGGTGTAGAGTTTATCATTTAGGATCACCCCCGCGTGTGCGGGGAGTAGTCGTCCTGTCTGGCATCTGTCAGAGTATCGGGAGGATCACCCCCGCGTGTGCGGGGAGTAGCGCTCTTGTGTTTGGCTGTTGCCCTTTTTGCCGGGATCACCCCCGCGTGTGCGGGGAGTAGGAATTACGGTTGCTGTGCATTGAAAACGATTGGGGATCACCCCCGCGTGTGCGGGGAGTAGTTACCGTCCAAGGCAACGTCCAACTTGGAGCGGGGATCACCCCCGCGTGTGCGGGGAGTAGCGGTAGTCTGACCGAATCGAATAGCTTCTCCCGGGATCACCCCCGCGTGTGCGGGGAGTAGATTGCGATTATTATGGGCTGCGACGAGCCTACAGGATCACCCCCGCGTGTGCGGGGAGTAGCGCTGTCGTGGTTGCCCTGGCAGCCTCCGGCGCGGATCACCCCCGCGTGTGCGGGGAGTAGTACAGCACTTCACAAGAAGCATTTGAGCGTGAAGGATCACCCCCGCGTGTGCGGGGAGTAGTGAAAGGGTCAGCTTTTGCCGTCATTGGCCGCAGGATCACCCCCGCGTGTGCGGGGAGTAGGCGCGGCGGATTTAATCTGCTGCCATGCAGATAGGATCACCCCCGCGTGTGCGGGGAGTAGTGCATGTGCGCGGCGGCGTATCCCGTCGATACGGGATCACCCCCGCGTGTGCGGGGAGTAGGCGGCTTCCGCTCCAGCTTCCGCCGTGGCCGCGGGATCACCCCCGCGTGTGCGGGGAGTAGGCCGCAAAACGCGGGAATACAGAGTTTTGGCGAGGATCACCCCCGCGTGTGCGGGGAGTAGTCGATACTGGACACATACGGCGGAGAATACGAAGGATCACCCCCGCGTGTGCGGGGAGTAGGCACTCCCGCTCGATGTCGGCCATCATGCCCGAGGATCACCCCCGCGTGTGCGGGGAGTAGGTCAGCGTGCGCACCGTGCGCCGCTTTTTGCGAGGATCACCCCCGCGTGTGCGGGGAGTAGTCTGTATAGCGTTAAATCCAGAAGTCGTCGGGGGGATCACCCCCGCGTGTGCGGGGAGTAGTCGGTATTGCGCTAAAAATGCTCCGTCTTACTGGGATCACCCCCGCGTGTGCGGGGAGTAGGCGTAGGTAGGATAAAAGATATGTTTTTCTTCAGGATCACCCCCGCGTGTGCGGGGAGTAGTCATCCCGTTACTGGCGCAGAGGATTGGTGGCCGGATCACCCCCGCGTGTGCGGGGAGTAGCGGCCGCCGGTTATCGTTGTTCCGTACCAATGGGGATCACCCCCGCGTGTGCGGGGAGTAGCCCAAACGCGCCCCAGTCGATAGTTTGGATTGAGGATCACCCCCGCGTGTGCGGGGAGTAGCGCATGAATCCTTTATACAGCTAATGCGGCGTAGGATCACCCCCGCGTGTGCGGGGAGTAGCGCGCACATAGCAGCGGTTGCCATGTCGATCTGGGATCACCCCCGCGTGTGCGGGGAGTAGGAGGCGGACAGGCTATGCAATCCAGATGGCATGGGATCACCCCCGCGTGTGCGGGGAGTAGTCGGTGGTGGCTTCTTTTGCGTCGGGCGCTCTGGGATCACCCCCGCGTGTGCGGGGAGTAGCTCTGCGTCATATCCGATCTGCGCGTCCCGGCGGGATCACCCCCGCGTGTGCGGGGAGTAGATAGATAAAAGCCGGGGCAATGGCAGCCCCGGCGGATCACCCCCGCGTGTGCGGGGAGTAGCCCTTTTCATCCAGTATCTTTTTTATCGCCTCAGGATCACCCCCGCGTGTGCGGGGAGTAGACGCCTCATTCCGCTTGTGCGCAAAGTCCTTGAGGATCACCCCCGCGTGTGCGGGGAGTAGCCACAAAATACGGCGTCCCTTTGTAAATCACGGGGATCACCCCCGCGTGTGCGGGGAGTAGTATAGTGTCCCTGCCCGCTGTCGTTCGTCGTGGGGATCACCCCCGCGTGTGCGGGGAGTAGCTTTACGAGTAATTGAGCCTGCGGGATTGAAAAGGATCACCCCCGCGTGTGCGGGGAGTAGGCATATTGAAGGACAAGCTAAGTCCCGATGCGGGGATCACCCCCGCGTGTGCGGGGAGTAGCTGTGTGACGAATACCGGGCGTATACGACAGCAGGATCACCCCCGCGTGTGCGGGGAGTAGTACGGTGAGACGGACGATGACGGCACTCCCCTAGGATCACCCCCGCGTGTGCGGGGAGTAGCACAAGAATAATCATATACCCGAATTTTCGATGGGATCACCCCCGCGTGTGCGGGGAGTAGCTCAACCAATGCGCCGAGATAGCCGACTTTTGCGGATCACCCCCGCGTGTGCGGGGAGTAGGACGCCAAGGACGTAGCGCGGGCGTTGCGCACGGGATCACCCCCGCGTGTGCGGGGAGTAGACTAAAAAATCCTTAGTCTTGCTGTCATTTTACTTCGTGTACTACAATAATTCAATCAATTTGTCATAAACTTCTTTTGTCGTTATGCAATCGTCAAGACTTCTGTGCTGCCTGCGCTTCATAATATTAAAATGCGCCGCGATCGTGTACAGCTTTAGGTTCTCCACATCGTCCAATAAAGTTTTTGCAAGGGACAATGTGTCTATCCCGTGATTATTGAGCGTTGGAAGGTTGCAGCGCTGACATGCAGCACGGATAAATCTTAGATCGAAGGTCATATTGTGCATTACCATGGGCATGTCGCCGATAAATGCCATCAGTTCTGTCACCGCTTGCATTTCTTCTATGCCATCCTTTCGCAGCATTTCATCGGTAATTCCAGTAAGTGCTGCTATCTTTTCAGGTAAGCGGTGGTTCAATTTTATCAATCTTTCTATTTTATTTGTGATAACGCCATCCTCAACGTGAAGGGCGGCAAGCTCGATGATACGGTCGGTAACGGCGGATAAACCCGTCGTTTCCAGATCGACGACCACATAACGTTCCGGTTGATTTTTGTCAGGCGTGCCGCTGCGTCCCGCATATTTCTTTGCTTTGGAAATACCTGCGGCTTTGCTGTAGCCGCTCGTTTTCTCCGCATTGCCCGGATAACTGTTGCTTCGCCTTTCATGTGGGCGCATCATAAGTTCCAAACCATCAAAATCGATCGGTATCCAATCAGCATTATATACACGAAACGCCATATGTTGTTCATTGCGAGCGCTATACACCATGATCGCGCGCCCATCTTTGGCATAGGTAACGATTTTTTGCCAAAGCTCCTCGCGTACGCGCGCACTGACATGACCGGCGAATACGCCGACGTCGATTTCCTGCATCCATTTTGTCAGATCTCCCCGTAGAGCCGGAGGACACTTTGTCAGAGAAATTACAATCATTTACAGCATCTCAGCTTTCCAGCAGCGTGCCGTAGCCTACTTCCCACGATTCCTCCGTAAATCCCTTCCCATAAGATACTCCATTCGGAACGCGGTTTTTTCGCTCGTCCCAAAGATAAAGGATTTCTGTCTCGAGCTCTTGTTCTTCTGCGCGCTCGTCCAAAAGAAGATAACGTATGTCCTTTACCATCCGCTCCAATATATGTCCGTTCGCTACGGCGTCACGAACTTTTCTTCGTACGGTTGAGCCTATTTCCTCTGGATTTTCCGCTGTTGTATAAAAGGCGATCGGAATCGTCAATTCCGCCTTGTACAGATCGGCTATATCATACACGAAGGATCGTTCGTGTCCGCAATGCACAAAACCAAGACCCGGTGAACAGCCCAGTGCCGCGATGACGCTGTGCGCTATACCGTACAGGCAGGTATGTGCCGCAGATAAAGCCTTGTTGATCGTATCGCCCGCGCTGTAATCGGAAGGGTCATATTCTCTGCCATTCCACTCCACACCTGTTTTTTTGGAGAGCATGCGGTAGGTACTGCGTACCCGCGCACCCTCGCGCCCGCGCAGCTGCTGCATTGTCATCTTGGATACATCTTCATCCAGGAAACGCATTTGATACATTTTTCTGGCAACTGCCAACCGCGAGCGCATGTTGGATACAAGCTCCGCCTGCCGGATAAGAAGGGACGCCGAATGGGTCAGCGGACGTCCGTGCGCGTAATACCGCACGCCGTGTTCGCCGACCCAGATAGTGGCCGTTCCGGCATCTCCGATTAGTTCCATTGCCCTGTGTGTCAGGTTTGTACCCGGACCAAGCATAAGCACGCTGAGCGCCGCTGCGGGAACATGCACGGTTCCGCGCGCGTCGGTTATCGTTATGGCGCTGTCCTGCCTGTTGATCACACAGTGCTCAACATACAGGAAGGACATTCTATCCTTAACCTGTACAAGCGATTGCAGGCTAGGCTTATCCATTTTCTGCTCAGTCGGCATAACCGAGCCTCCTTTATCCGCGCATCACAGTAATCAGTCCGCATCCATATGCCTTTTCTTTACCGATTCCCACAACAAGCGTTTTTTTGAAAATTTCCGGATTTGTTACCGTTAAAACGCCTTCAAAGGTAGCTGTGCGAATGGTTACCTCTCGCCTTTCATTTGCGCGCTTTTTGAATTTTTCCCAGCTTGTATGGACTACGTCAAAAGCATCCGCTGAAAGCGAAAAGCCGCATTTCTCTGCTCTGGATAAAAGCCATTCCTTTTGCTGCGCCTGTGTTACATGCGCATATATCCGGCCTCTGCCTTCTTTAGAGCCTAGGGATTTACTGTAAACCGGATTGGCTCTAAGACGGAATCTCCAGCGTTGATCTGCTTCAATTCGCGCAAGAAGCTTATCGTATTCCGCACATTCGCCCGAATCGTTAGCATATCCGAGCTGCTTTGCGATGGATGCAAGCTGTGGCTGCTCCGGGCTCAATAGCAATAGATAGGTTTTTTCGCCAAGCTTATCAATTCGCCACAGACGGCGATCGCGTTCGCCGGCGAAACAGCTTTCCACAATGCCGTGAATCATTCCCGGCGACCCAAGCGCCTGCATAGTTTCCCGCCGCGCGGTATTCAGTTCTATTCTGGATAGATACATACACTATACCCCCAGTTCTGCCATTGGATCATGTTCGGTAGGCATTTCCGGCGTATTTCTGCCCGGTTTTGGAGTTTCTACGCTATATTCAAAAACCCGCCGAAAACCGAAACGCCTGTGTTCCTGATTGAAGGAGATGGGTACGTCTCGCATAAAATATGCTTTTTTGGTCATATCCGACGTTTCTGCCATGATGCGAAGCCGCAGGCTGTCTTCTTTTGAAGGAACCAGCGCAGGTTCGCTCTCCAACGCCTGCTCAAGCGTAAGATTTTCCCGGATACCAAGGGATAGCTTCCCCTCGGGCGGACAGGAACGCCGTCCGAGAAACAGCGGAAAGAAGGGATTCCGCAATGCGATTTCTATCTCTTTCAACAACGCCGCATCTCCCTCCAGACCCACAAGAAATACAGCGTCCGCGAGATAGTAGCGTTTAGTCACATATGCGGACTTTTCACTTTTCGCAGTATGATAATCTCGCAGCATTACGCCGCTTCTATCCATTCGGACGCCGAAGCGCAAATTTGTCAGATCATCCACGCTTTCATTCCGCCGTCTGCCCAAGGCGCTTGCAACAAGACCGGTAACTCCACTTTTTGTTGGCGCGCGTTCGGTCGTACGCCGATCGAATTTTGATTCCACGCCCCAGGACTGAAGGGGCGCGGCAAGACGCAGCAGCAGTGTGCTCATTCGCAAAGCACGTCCTTATCAAGGCGCTTGTCCAATTCGGCTCCCAGCTTTTCGAGCAGCTCGGTGAAGGAGCACGGCTCCGCCAGTCCCGCAAGGGCCGCGCCAGTTACAAGGGTAAGCTCCGGTTCTTGGGTAAAATCGGCATATACGTTCTTTGCATGCAGGATCAGGCGTTTTGCGGAACCCTCTACATAGCCATTTTCTCCTGCGGGTACGGGGCGCTCAAAAGCGCCTGCCAAATTCACTGGCTGATCCGTTCTAAGCGTTACCATGACGGCATCGGGCAGCGTGCGATTGGCGAATGTGTTTTGCTTACCGTCCGGCATGGAGCGTACAAAGGCAAAGATAAACTTTTTTACGGCGTCTGTGGTTTCTTCGCCCAGTTGGTTGTTGAGCGCATGTACCGCGACGGTCGCGTAGCGATATAACGTGGAGGAGTTGAATTCCACGGTGCCCAGATGTGCCGCGCCTGCATTGTCCTCCGGCGCGAGGTCGTCTACGGCTGTAAAGTAGTCGTATTCATTGTTTACTCTGTGGGTCGAAATGCTGTGCGCCACCTGTGCGCATGCGTCGGTATTAAGAGACGGATCGTCCGCTACCATACGTCCGAACAGCGCGATATCAACGCCCGGTGACTGGCGCAGAGCGGCGCTTGATAGCTGCTTCGCTTCTTTGGAGGCGCTGTTCTTCATCATCTCGGACTGCTCTACGGCCAGCTTTGCAAGTGCACGCACCTGTGCTCTGCTGACGAAGAATAACGCATCCGTGCCTTCGTCATCTCGAATTTTCAGGCCGGCAGCCTGCAGCACATTTACCGCGAGCTTTTGGGGTGCGGCAGTTTCCGGCGCAAGGGTTAGGATATCCTCCGATAGTAAGGAGATGATTTTCTTTGTGCGAAGCCCAAGCTGCTTCTCGTCGAAAAGGTCTTTAAAAGCAAGACGCATGGCTCGTTTCCAACTCTGTGAGGAGACGCGCGCGCGCGTCGCGCCGCCATACACAGCGGTCTTGGGACTTCCCGTATCATCCCGGTTTACACAGCTGGGCGGAACGGTTTGCAGCACATGAATGTCAACAAAAATTCTACGATCCTTCTTCATCTTTCCAATCCATCCTTTCTACTTCTCTATATTACTTGCGGTGTCCTGCGTGGCTTTTTCTTCAGCTCGGATCATCCTATAAAAGTCCTGTCCCCAGCGCAGCCTCACAGAGTCTCTGGCGCCGTTCGTCTGAAACAAGACCATTTCTGCGGCAAGAGCGGGATAATCCAAGGGAATGTTTTCGCTTTTCAACAATTGGACAAGTCCTCTTAGATGGTGCGCGAATTCCGCGGGGCTGTTCGCCGTGACGGCTGCATCAAAGCGGCGCTTTATGCGCGCGTCATCCTCGCCGCTTTTCACCAGACGCCTTATCGATGCACCTAACGACGCACCCTCTGCATTCATGGGCTTTGTTTTCATATCCTTGCCCTGTTGGTGCAGCGCAAACAGCGTCAGCGCCGTGTGAGCCGCCCATTCTCCTTTGGTCGGCGCGCCGTCCTTGCTGTATAGCTCCTCTGGCATACCCTCCAGCGTCACGTCCCATAGTTCCGGCATGCTTCCCGGCGCACAACCCAATCCACGGCGCAGGCGCGCAAGCTTTGCCCTTACAGCCGCATCGTTGCTGCTGTGCGTCAGCTCTCCTATCCGTTTTCGGACAAAGTCTCTTACGAGTTTCATCTCATCAGCCATTCTTTTTTCCTCCCGTCGCTAATGCTTCTCTTGATGCGGTGCAGTATAAAAAATAGTTATATGCCTCCGGCGCGCAATATCTGATCTCTTTCTTGTTCTCGATAAGCGTTCTGCCCGTAAGTGCCTGCGGCCCCGCTGCAGCGATAAGCTCTTTGCCAACAGAGCGTATGATAGGCTGTGCCGTGTTCCACCATCTTTCGGCCACCTGCGCCTGCTCGTCGTTTTCTGCGTCGATCCCCTCAAGCCATTCACGGAAAGGCATGTCCAGACGGTAATATGCCATCTCCTTTGCAGCATTCCGCTCAAATAAGCCATCCGAATCGCCCGCCGCTTTTGCGATGCGTTGGGCAAGATAAGCAAGCTGAGACACGAATTTGTCCGATGTTTCAATTTCGGCTAAAACGAGAGGTATCCATCGTTCTCCCTTCTCGGTGAGAATCTCCGCGCTGAAGCTGAGCGTATCGCTAAACACATCATCAATGGATGATTTGAATACCCCCTGATACATAACCGATACAGTTGCGAATTTTACCAGTTTTTCCTTAAGTATACCCTCTCGCTTTAGCCGTGCTATCCAACTGACAACTCCCGGTCTATGCCCGCCTTGTTTTTGCGCAACAAGCGAACCAAAGTCTCTCCATATCTGACGTGACGGATCATGCCTGCGGGGGTGATATAACGGTTCAACTTTGTCGTTTTTCGCGGCATTGCGCCAAACCGTCATTTGTTCCGCAAAAGCATTGTCCTTCTGAAAAAAATCTCCGCCTAAAACCAAATAGCTTTCTACTTTTTCGCCGTTTCGCTTGAAAAGTATTCTACGCGACTGGAGCGTATAAAGCTCCGACAGATTATCCGGCATGGGGATCATTGTGCATACATCGTATTTCACATCTTTTTGTTCCCATGCCGGTTTTTCACTCTCCCATAATTCGTTGCCGTCCTTAAGCAAGATTAGATTAAGCATAAGCGTTTTGAATAGATTTTCCCCGTTTGCAAAGATAAGTCCCAACATCCCCATCCAACCAAGTTTTGGTGTCGGCTTGGTCGCACAATCATCGTATGCGTTTAAACAGACAAGCCAACGAACCGCTTCGTCAATCTCGAGCGTATTCTTTTCCTGCCCGCACCGCTGTGAAAACAGTCGTATCTTGTTTTCGCTTTCGTTCAGCTCGCCGTTAAGCTTCGCCGCAGTATACTCCGTCGCCTTTCCTATATGCGGCACTTGAAAGAAGGGTCTCTCCGCATCAAAAAGCCAAAATCGATCATGCCAGCGATTCAGGTATGCCTGTACGATCTCCATAGGGAAAGCTCCCGCATCCCATATCGCTTTCCAACGTTTAAGTGCTTGTGACGCAGACGCAATGGGAGCCTCCGTGCCGTCAGGTGCATAGCGGGAAACCACCGTGTGTAGCACGGCCAGCAGCAGCCGCATGATCGCGGCGTCCTGCGTCGGCAGTTCTCCCGCCAAACAACGGAAGTCTGCCGCCCGCGCCAGGGCGCCTGTCAAAGAGAGCTTATCCGTAGAGCCGTCCTTGCGAAGCACGACTATCCACGGTTCGTCCAACAGATTGAATTCTCGTTCAATCATCCGCACCATCCTCCTTTGTATACGTTAGTCCATAGAATGCATCATACTTGAGCTTGTATCCACATAGACTTGCTTCACCAAATGAATCGAAGATCAGTATCAGGCTGTCGCATAGCCATGGCGATTTTCTCCACAACGGCAGCTCCTCACTGTTTCTTCGTTCCAGTTCTTCAATTACCGCAGCCAAACGATAACATATTCCGGCGGGCAGCCGCAGACAGTCCTTGGCGATTTCCCGGGCTGTGCGGTTGTCCGGCGTTTTTGCGTCCAGTGCAATTCCCGTATTAAATCCGATAAGCTTCCCATCTGTGCTGCGTTTAAGCGCTATCACTTCCAAGGAATCCTGGCTGTCACGAACGGCGGCTTCACCGGCGGCGTCTGTCACGGGGACAACGGTATCCAGCCAGCCTATAATGGTTTCATCCGCATCCTCCCAAGGCTTGCAGATCCGAAAGCTCGTCGCCTTTCGCTCCTTGATGGCTATGCGGTTTTCCCATTCGGATTTCGCTTCATTATAACTATTTTGTATGGCTTCCAGAGATTTTTCATTATCATTATAATCATTGTATACAAGCTGTACAAGATGGCAAATATCGTTTGGAAGAACTATTTTTTCAGGTAAAAAAGCCTTTGTTCGCATCAAAATGTAATTTCCGTAGATAAAGGACGACGCACTTTCAAAGCTGTTTTCTTGGTTCATTCCCAACACAAAACAGCGCGGCTGCAAAAGCTTAGGCGGGCGAGCTCTGTCGTGGCGATGCAGCCGTCCTATACGCTGCAGCAGCAGATCCATCGGGCACAGATCTGTGATCAAAAGGTCGAAGTCCAAATCGAGCGACTGTTCAATTACCTGCGTTCCTACTACGATCCTGCGAGATGGACGCTGCGTTCCAAACCCCGGTTTTCCCAGCTCAGATCTAAGCTGGGTCTCTTTTTTTATGCGATCCGGCGTAATAAACTGCGCGTGTAAAAGCTGCACCGTTTCTTCACCAAAGCGCGCTTGAAGCATCTGTGCAAATGTCTGCGCCCGCTTTACGGAATTCACGATGATGCCCGCGCAGCCTCCGTCTGCAAGCAGCGTTTCAAGTATATCCGCGATGTCGTCATCTGCAAGTTCGGTGATTTCCACCGTTTGGGGCGAGACCTCCATCTCCAGTTCTACGCTGTGAAGCCTTTGGTTTGCGGTATAGGTGAGCAATGGATAGGCTTCCGTATCTGGCGCATCCCATTCCAATGCCTTTGACGCGGTTTTATTAAGATAAGCTTCCGCCATCTTTTTGCGTTTTTGCGCGGGCAGCGTCGCCGAAAGCATGATTACCGGCACATGATATGCGCCGAGCCATCGAAGCGCCATCTCAAGATACTTATCCATATAGGCGTCATAGGCATGGCACTCATCGATGATCACCACCTTGCCCGCCAGCCCAAGGTGTCGAAGCATCAGATGCTTCTGCCGCAAGGCTGCCATCAACAACTGATCGATGGTACCGACTGCAAAATCCGCCAAAATGGATTTCTTTGCGCCCTCAAACCAACTGAACACCGCTGCCGCGTCGCCGTCATTCTCCCAGATGTTGCTGCTGCCTTCTATGTGCCTTAAAGCCTGAAATTGGTCGTTGAACTGCGCTTTGCTGTGGATAAGCTCAATGGAATGCGTTCCGTCCTCCAAGGCGTTGATCCATTGCAGCATTCTTGGAAATATCCCGTCGGATGTGGCTTGCGTGGGCAGTGCAAAATAAACGCCGGCGCGCCCGGTCTTGTACGCAAAAATTTCCGCTATCGCAAGCGCGACTTCCGTTTTTCCCGCACCCATGGGCGCTTCCAGGATCAATAATCCCGGCGAGCCGATAGCTTGGGCGACAGATACGGCTTCATCCTGCATCTTCCGCGGGCTAAAGCCGAATCGTTTTTCAAAAAGATCCGCGTGGAGGCAGTCGCTGCTTGCCCGCCATCCTGTCTTTAAAAAATCCAAGGCGGCAAATGCCGTCTTCGCGCGCGCCTCCGAAACATCAAGCTGTATGGGGGCATTTACGTCTATATACGGGAAATATCTTTCATTGCTCGCCAGCCAATCGATCATCACCAGCAAGCCGCTGAGCAATGCCTGCGACGGCATATCCGGCTGGGGCATTTCCTCAAAAGCGTCAAATCCGGAAAGCGCAAGCGCAAAGGCGATAAGCTCTTTCCATGCGCTCCTCCATGCGGCTTCGCCGCAGCGGTTAAGGAAGAAGTTTTCTTCACAGCTTTCCATGCGATTATTGACCAAATCTTCCATAGAGGGCGGCTTGCCATGATGGGCGCCGGTGATTGCAGCAACGTTTTGACAGCACCCGGCATCTTCGAGAATCAATTGCGAGGCTAAGGCATGCGGCGATCTTTTCGGATGCGAGAAATCTCTGTGTGCCTTTATCGGGAATCCCGCGGCTATCATTTTTTCCATGAGCATCTCATCCAGATCGCCAGGCGGGAACGCCGATGTTTTTGACGCAAATACGGGCGTCGCTTTCCCGATATCGTGCGCCGCACAGATGAAAATCAGCAGTTTCTCAATAGCGTCCTCTCCGCAGCGGCTTCGCGCGGCAAGCAGCTCTTTGACGCCTTTGGGCACCCAGCTTCGCCAAACGAGCGTTGAGAGCGCTGCGCAGTCGCCCAGATGTACAACAAGCGGGAGCCAACCGGTTCCTCCGTCCCTGCTCTTTTTCGCCCAAAGACACCTGGTTGTGTAGGATGGCTCTTTCATATTGTCTCTCCAATAAATATCGTTTCAATGTGATTTGTAAAATGCGTTGAAAGCCATATCAGCGTTGCGTAAAAGCACCTTGTAATAAGTATACGGGAAGCATACCACAGAGCCATTTGCACGCCAATACCATAAATGGTACTATAAGTTTATTTAATAGGCCGTATGCGCATAAATCACGCTGAAAATGTTTTTAAAAACAGAAAGCGCCATGCTTGTCCTTTACGAGCCCTACAATCAAATGACACAAGCAAAACCTGTGGGAGCATCCTTCGGCAGCTTTAGGCGTCGGCCTCCCAAATTATCATTGCCCCCATCGAAGTATCCATTTATACTATATAGAATATGAGGGGTATGCTATAACGAAGTTGCGCGCGGAGGGAACGGCTATTATGAAAGAAGGAAGGATGACTGCGCCCGGTATCGACACGGCCGCCTTATGCAATAATCTGTTTAAAGCGGATAATTTGAAGCAGTTTTTGCAAAAGAACACGGATGCGCTGCATGTGCCGAGGTTTCATGAATATATTGCGAAGCTCTGCCGCGAGCGCGGCGAGGTGCCGGAGCGCGTGATCAAGCGGGCAAATATGGAAAGCTCTTTCGGGCATCAGATATTCAGCGGGAGGAGAAACCCGTCGCGCGATACGGTCATTCAGCTTGCGTTCGGCTTTGAGGCGGATGTGGAGCTTGCGCAAACGCTTCTCAAGTATGCCGCGCGAAGCCCGCTTTATCCGCGGGTAAAGCGCGACGCGGCCATCCTCTATTGTTTGCACAATCATATCGCCTTGGTGGAAGCGCAGGAGATATTGCACGATCTTGACCTGCCGCTCATGGGAGGGAAGGAAAAGTGACCGATAGAGATAAGGCTGTCCGCGATATTCAGGCGGCGTTTTGCGCGAGCGACTTTCCCGATGGGTTTCTTGCAAAATACGACCAGCTGGAGTGCCTTGCAAGCCACAGGGGTGTGGATACCTTTTTGGTTTGCGAAAAGAACACGGCGCGCCTGTTTGTAGCCAAGTGCTACGATACCGCCCTGTATGCCGGCGTGCAGGAATCCGGGATCCTCGGTTCACTCCGCCATGCGGGTCTGCCCTTGTTTGCGGAAGCGTTCCATAACGAAAAGATGGTGTGCATCATCCGGGCGTATATCGAGGGCACGCCGCTTGACCGATACGCACAGGAGCATGCGCTGACGAGGGAGCAGGTTTTATCCATCTGCGTCCAATTGAGCGATATTCTCATGTATCTGCACGCGCAAACGCCGCCTGTCATCCACCGCGACATCAAGCCGCAGAATATCATCGTGCGCGAGGATGCTACGATCGCGCTCATCGATTTTGACGCGGCGCGTATATTGAAGGAGGAAGCGGGAGCCGATACGCAGCTATTGGGTACAAAGGGCTATGCGCCGCCGGAACAGTACGGCTTTTCGCAGACGGATCGCCGTTCCGACATATTTTCGCTGGGTATGGTGCTTGGTTTCCTCCTCACGGGCGGCGCGGAGCTGGAGCAAGTGCAAAGCTGCGTCGGAGATCGCGGGCTTCGGCGCATCGTCAACAGGTGCACCGCCTTTTCCCCCAAAGAGCGCTATCCAAGCGCGGCCAAGGTCAAGCAGGCTCTGCTGCGCCAGCGTCCAAAGGCAAAGCGTGCAAGAGGGATTCTTCTGGCCGGCGCCGGATTGCTGGCGGTGGGCGTGTGCGTCATGATCGGTCTGTGCGCGGATAAAAGCGCGGACGCGGACGGCGTGGGCGTTGCGGAGTCCGTAGCGGCACATCCTGCTGGCGAAGCGATACAAACGGGCTTTGCCGAGCCGCTGATCGAACAGGCGGTGCGCGCCGTCCTCCATAAAGGTGAAACGGAGGAGATCACGCCCGGGGAATTGGCGAGCGTCACGGAGCTCTATGTGTTTGGAACGGTGGTTTCGGATCATCAGGATGCTTTTTACGCATCCGCATCGGATTTTTATGCCGGCAGGCAAACGCATGGCGGCATTTCCTCCATAGAGGATATACGGCTGCTGCCCAATCTTCGGATATTGTGCCTTGCCGCCCAGCAGATCAGCGATATTTCGCCGCTTGCGGCCTTGCCCGGCATAGAAAAGGTCGAGCTTAAGCACAACCTGATTTCGGATATCGGCGTTTTGCCGGCTTTAAAGAAGCTGTCCTCCGTCGGGATCAACGATAATCCCGTTGCGGATATGTCACCGCTTGCGGCGTGTTCTTCCTTGCGGTTTCTCGACCTGTGTGACGTAAGGGGTTATGATCCGGCCTTTTTGGACGATATGGGCGACTTTGCGTTTTTAGACATCGCCAACGACACGCAAAGCTATGCCCATTTGGGCAGCCGCAGCATCAAGCAATTGAAGATAGGATATTCCGGCTTTGATTCGCTGACCTATCTTTCCGAGGTAACGGGGCTGACCTCGCTGGAGGTCAAGCACAGTGCGCTCACTAGCCTTGCGGGCATCGAAGCCCACGCGGCGCTTACCTATCTCAACATCGCCGGATGCGCCATTGACAATCTAAGCCCCGTCTTGGCGCTGCCCGCGTTGCAGACGCTGGTGATCAGCGAGGATATGCAGCCGCTCGTTTCCGCCCTCGGCAACGTGACATTTGACGTTGAGATAGAATGAAATCGCCTTCCTGTGGCGCGACGGATCCTTTGGAAAAATTTGCAAAACTGGGCAGCCTGCCCAGCTTTTTTTCGTTTTGGTTTGCTATAGTGAATGTGTCAATGACAATATGGCATTTTTGAGAAAGGGCTTTTCGCGTGGTCAGGACGATGAGACCCGTTGAAGCATAAGCAGCCTGAAAGGAGCGCCGCCATGACGACACCGGCTGAAAATCTCAGATCGCTTATGGCATACTTTGGCGTAAGCAACAAGGAGCTTGCGCAGGCGCTGGATATCGATCCGTCGCTTGTCAGCCGATGGATATCCGGCCAAAGGCGCATATCGGCGGCAAGCCCGCCTATGGAGGCGATGGCGGAATATTTCCTTTCGCGCAGCCAGCGGATCGATGATGTGAACTGGCTGAAAGCGCAATTTGAGGCAGCAGCCTTACCCACCGATCCTTCCAGCGTAAAGAGAACCAAGCAAAACCTGATCATGTGGCTTGCAAGCGACGGCGAGTGTTTGCGCCGCAACTTAGGCAGCGCAGCACCCGAGGCGGACAAACCGCAGCCGCAGGAAAAAGCTGCTGTTATGGCGGGAAGCGGTACGGTAAGCGTGGGGTGCCTCGACATTACGTTGGCGCTTAAACCGCTGCTGCGTGCCATCCCGCAAGGCGGCACGGTGGATGTGTTCCTATCCAACGATCAGCTTGCTACGGCGGTCAACGGGGACGTTGCAGAGCTTTTGCAAAGCATAGCGGGGCAGGCGAATTTGACCATCCGCATGGTGGTGTGCGTTTCCGGCGATACGCAGGCGATGTCGCGCCTTATCGACGCATATATGGGCTCTGTTATTTCGGGGCGCATCCGGCTTTTCATCGTGCACGGCATGACGCAGACCGTCACCAACCAGCTGCACCTGATCCTTCCGGAAAAAGCTGCCGTGCTTGTGACGGAAACGCCGAGCAGCGCCGCGCCCCCTGTGGCGACCATCGTCACCGATGCAGATTTTGTGGCGGAGATGCAAAAGAGCTTTGCGGCCACCTTCCGCTACGCGCAGCCGATCCTCTCCATCTATGGCGACGAGTACACCCGGAATATCCTCGAAATCCTCTTTATGGAATACTGCGCGCCCGGCGATCTGGACGTGGTAAAGGACAACATCAATCCCATGTATATGTCCCGCGAGGGCTATGATCGTTTTCTCCAAACGCGGGGACACAGCGCGGAGGAATACGCGTGGCGCAGTGCGGAGTTTGCCCGCTTCAAGGCCGGAAACGACGCGGTGCTGCAAAGCGGCGCGGTATTCCGCGAGGTCATCCCCCTTTCCCGCCTCCATCAAATCGCGCGGGAGGGCTTTTGCCGCATGCCGGGGCTGTACTTTATGGAGCGCGGTTATACGAATGTAGACGCACAGGGCTGTTTGGATATACTCGACGGCTACATACGCTATATGGAGGCCATGCCAAATTTTCAGCTTTTGATACTGGACGATATTGCGCCGCTTCACGCGGACAACTGCTGGCACATCAAACAGAATCAAAGCCTCGCACTCAACGACTGGAGCGGCGATGTGCCCGTGATGATACATTCCGATCAGATCCTGCTCATACGCGAGTTTCAGTCTCACTTTGACAAGCTGTGGGCGAAAGGCGCGGGCGCGATCGGCAGCCGCGCGAACGTCATCAGCATCCTGCGGGATGTGGCGGGGCAGATAGAAAGGAGAACGATCCGATGAAAAGACTGTTTGTAGGTGTAAGTGTAAAGAAGATAAAAGGGGGTACATCACAATGAAGCACATCACACAGGGCAAACGCGCCTTGGCTGTCATGTTCACGCTGCTGTTTGCGCTGGGGGCCGTCATGCCGGCTTTCGCGGAAGGAGAGTATCCACAGATGAACGTGAGCATTAACGATGTGGGCGCGCCCGTCTGCCCGCCGGATACGACGGCTTCAGTCACGGTATCGGGCGGCAGCGGCAGCTTTAGCTACCAATGGTACTATGCCTCCTCCGTCAAGGAGGGCGGTGCGGTATCCTCCCCGTCCAAGGGCGGCACGGCCGCCTGCGAGATCACCGTGGCCGAAACGCCCAAGCCCTCCTTCATCGGCGGCAGTGGCTCCGTGACGCTGCAGCTGAGCACCACCTCCAAAGCCTCCTGCTTTAAGCTCTATCCCGCGAGCAACACCAAGGGCACGCCGCTGCGCCAGGTCTATCTTGCGGCAAACAGCGCCGGCAGCATGTCCTTCGATCCGGGGCGGTATGTGCTCAAGATCGCTTCGGGCACGGCATGGCTGGGGGAGGAGCAGGCGTTTGGCAAGAGCGGCATCTATTCCCAGTCCGACGCCTACGATTTTACGCCCGGCACCTATGGGATCGAAACCAGCACCACCCATGGCGATTTTCGATCCTCCTCCATGAGCGGCTTTGTGGGGTAGCGCAAGCGGCCTGCGCGAAGCGCGCTGCAACCAACGGATACAACGATAAGGAGGTGCGATATGTTTTGTACGGATTGCGGGAAGGCCATGGCGGACGACGCCCTGTTCTGTCCCTACTGCGGCGCGCGCCGCATCGTAATGCCGCCCGCAGAGGTGAAAAAACCCGTTGATACGGAAGCGGAAGCGCCGATGGAGGAAGCCTCGATTGCGGAAGCGCCCGAAGCGGGGCGGGAGGAAAGCGCGCCCCATACCGCGCCGAGCACGGCCTTTATTCTGCAAGACGTGCCGCCTCCGGCAACGCCTGTGATGGAAAGACCCGGCGCGGTGATCGCGCCAAAGCCCAAGAAGCATATGCCCAAATGGCTGCTGATCGTGCTGGGCGCACTGTTCGGCGTGGTGCTGATCTTGGCAGGGCTGTTCCTTTGGGGGCTGTTCCTGCTTGAGGAGGAAGAAACGGCGGCAAACGTCCCAGAGGAAGCGGCTGCGCCCATTTCCACGCCCCTTGTGCAGCAGGACGGCGCGGCGATCGCGCAGGGCGAACGCCTGTATGCGGGGCATGGGAGCTGTGAGGGCATCGAAAATCTGGAGTTTAGCTTTGTGCTCTCCAAAGACCGCAGCTATATCCATGATGTGAAGCTGGGCGTGAGCGGGCTTTCCGGCGAAGCGAACGGGTTAAGCGTATCCGTATCCAAGATGACCGAACATTATCAAGGGGAGTTTTCCGTTGACTATGAGGCGAATAGCAACAGCGATATCGAGCTTGGGCACAGCACGATCCGTCATCTTGCGTTCTTTGGGGAGGAAGCGGAGGTCGATATCGACTATGTGTTTTACAGCAGCGGCGTCGGCCTCAACGCGCAGTCCTTTGAGATACCCTTTGGCAGCGTCTATTTTCTGCTTACGGTACAGGACGGTACGGAGGATGCGCCGGACGCAAAGCCAACGCCAATGCCTACGCCCGCACCCACGCCGGATGTAACGCGCACGGAATTTGACAGCGCGCTCTTGAAAAACTGGGACAGCGCCGCCATGCGGGAGGCTTTCGATGTGGACAGCATCTACGCCTTTCATCCCGCGCACCCGGAGAACCGCAATTATATCGTGTGCGCCGAGGGCGGCGTGTACGACCCCGTGACCAAGGCGGAATCCGAGGGCGGCTATAACCGGGCGAACACGAGGCATAAGCCGGTGGGAACTGGCAGTATGCTCGCAACATCGGGCGATCTATTAAAGGGCGGGCTGATTTTAACGGACGACCCGCAAAAGGCGACCTACGCGCTGGTGCTGGACTTTTCCTACACCAACAATATAGGAAAATTCCGTTTTAACGGGGATGGATCGACCATCAAGCAATATAATGCCACGCTGGACGCGACGCTTATCAACCTCATAACGGGGGAGAGCATCGAATCCGAACAGAAAAAAGCCTTCGCCACCCATACGGGCGAAAGCGTGCGCACCTCTATGCTGGATGCGGCCAAGGGCAAGCAGCTTTACAGCGACGCGCCGACGCTGGCGGCGGATGATTTCGAGGGCTATTGGGACTTTGTGCACGAATGGGACGCGGCAGTCAAAGAGATGGAGGGATCATGATGAAAAAATGGATAGCAGTGCTTCTTGCAGCCTTGCTGCTCATGTCGTTTAGCGCATGCGGCGCAGATGAAGCGCAGAGCGCAGGCCAAACCGCCGGCAAGGCGGCGGGCGAGAGCTTTACGCTGGGCAAAGAAACCTATGCGTTGGAAAAATGGGTGCTTTTGCCGGAATATGATACGGATACGATGCGCGGCTACGGCCTGTGCCTTGTGCAGCAGGAGGCCGTGGCGCCCATTAAAATCACCTCGCAGGGGTATTCCAGCCTTGTGGACGCCACGCTGGACGTAGGCGGGACGGAGCTGCCGACCAGAAACATCAGCTTTATCAAAACCGACGGTGCGCCGGGCTATGCGGCGCGGGTCACGTTTGAATTCGCGCTGGATAAGGGCGAAGCTTTGCCCGCAAGCGCGACGATGCGCCATGCCGATACAAAGGAGGAACAGCGGCTTGACCTTTCCGCGCTTGCGGCGCCGGTTGCAGCAAGCGCCCAAACAGAGGAAGCAGCCGCGCAGGAGGAAACGGAAGCGCCCGTTATTCCCCAAGAGGGCTTGGCGCTTTGCGGCGACTGGCTGCTCACCGGCGTGCGCTTTTACACGCCGGAGCAGGATAACGGCATATACGCCATCGACGGCACGATGGGCTTGTTCGAGGGCTACGACCTCGGCCGCGACCTGCGCCTGCTTGAAGATGGAACGTTTTCGTCGGATATCAACATCAGCGCGCTCATCGAAGAAGTAAACGAGCTGCCCTTTACGGCGGCGGATCTTGACTTCAACGCGTACGGTGCATGGGAATTCCAGGACAATCTGATCCTCCCCGCGCCCGACGGCCCCGCGCTGCATGTGGAAGAAGCGTCCGCGGAGGGAGAACTACAGCTCAAAAACAGCAGAACGGTGGAAATTGAATCCATAGAGCGGGACGGCGCGATGACCAAAGACGGCCGGGTGGATATAGAGATCACGCTGATACTGGAACGCGCGTAACGGCTTGTGCAACGAGGGGGGTATATTATGAAAGCAGCGGATTTCAAACGCGAGCATTTTGCAAAGGGCGGAAGCTTTTCCCAAGCGGATTTTGACGCATACATCCGCGCGTCCGAAACGCTCGCCAAAAGCGCGGGCGTAAAATACTTAGCCTTTGTCGGCGGCGGCGTCTTGCTGAGCCTTGTGTTTTCCAAAGGCGTGGGAGGCTTTATCGGGAACATGCTGTCGGCGGCGTGCATTTTTGCGGGGCTGATCGTCGGCGGCATATCCAACATGAAGGCGAGCCGCGAGGTGAGCGCCTGTGCCGCGAAGCTCGGCATTACCAAGGAGGACGTCAAAGCCGCGCGGCAGCATGTGAAGAACGGCACGGTCGCGTGGAGCGGCGTGGGGACGGGCGCCGCGGCATCCGCCCCCGCTCCCGCGCGGGCTGCCGCTGTTGCCGAAGCGCCCAAGCGGGCGGTCTATGCGGCGGGGATCATGATCGGCTGCTGGTTTACCCTGCTGATACTGCAATGTATGTTTGGCCTGCGCCCGCAGTTTTGCGCGGATTCCCTCTTTTTGACGGTGGCGGCACTGTATGCTGCGGCGATCTATCTTGTCACCCGGCCTGCAACCATGTGGAAACTCTTTGGCGGCGGCGCGGGGCTGACCGCCGTGCTTTTGAGCGCGCACAGCACGGTGATCGCCCAGAATATCGCAGTTTACGCAAAGAGACTGCGCTTTGGCGATCTCATGCGCATGATAGACCCGGGCGATGTGCAGTACGTCCGCGCGCTGGGCGGCGCGCTGCTAAGCGGCCTGGCGACCTTGGCTGCGGCGTGGGTCGTGTACAATTTTATCAGGCGCGGGGACGATAAGCGCCGTTCGCGCCGCGCGGCGCTTGCGGGGACTGCGGCGTTCCTGCTGCTGAACGTGCTTCGTAATCTCCTTCGTGCGCGCGGGGTGCTCTCCCATGCGGGATTGCGGGTGATGCTTTCCGTGCTAGGAAGCCCGTTGCTTGACGCCGCCTGCCTGTTTCTTGTATTTGTTGCAATCTATGCGCTGTGTTCTATGCCGGACGCCCGCGTGAAGCTGCGGGGCATTGGCCTTGTGTGGGCATGGATCGCCGCGGCGGGCATGGTCGTATCGCTGATCTCTGTCATCAGCGAGGGCACGGGCGGCGATACCGGGGTCATCATCTTTACGGCGCAGTTTATTCTGGCCGCGCTTGGCTTGTGCGGCTACATCATGCTGCTGTGCAAGCGGCGCGTGGGTCTATACGTTATCCTGCTTGGCATGGGGGTGATGCTCGGGGCACAGTTTAGCGCCGCGCTTGCCGGTGTGTTGGCGGGCGCAAGGCAATATTTCGTCGCCGCCATCAGCATCCTGCTGGGGGGCTTAAATCCGCTGTTTGCGTGGCTTGCCGTACGGTCTGCGGATAAGCGGCGTGCCGCGCCGCCCGTTTATGTACAGGCTCCTGCAAATAGGACGCCGCCCCCAGCGCCCGTTCAGCCGCAAGCGATTTTAAAAGACCAGCCTGCGGTGACGGGCGGGAGGATACGCCACATTGTTTGCCTTTGCTATGACGCGCCATACATCAATGCGATGAAGCCGCAAATGCAAAGCTTCATACTCGACGCCGAGCAGCGGCGCGGCAGCACGGTCACGCCGACCTCGCGCATCACCTTTGAAAGCTTTTATGATAACGACGACTTGGAAAGGCCGGAGAGCATCCGGCAAAAGCTTGCGCAGGTGTATAGCCCCCTATATGGCGCTGACGAAGCAAAGGCTCTTGCCGATCAAACCACAGCGCGCGAGGTGCAGCACAAGGACGGGCATACGCTGGTGAAGTATTTTGTGCTGTATGCGTGAAAGGTTGCAGTTGCGTGACTTTGCGCTATTTCCTCCGCTCTGTTTTCATTCTTCCATGACGTTTTTAACAACGAACGTCATTCTGATCCCGCAGTCTTCCCCTTGCTTTAGGGTGATCCAAACGCAATCCGCGAGGTCGGCTATCATGCGGAAGGCATTTGCGTCCTTGCCGTTCATAAAGGTCACGGCGCTAAAATCAAGCCATACCTGTGCGTTTCGGGATTCCGGATTGACGGGACTTTCTCCCCATGCCACGATGCCGTCCTGATGGGTCATAAGCCATTTGGCGGTATCCCGCAGGCGATGATACCGCTCGGTATTGGCAAGATGCGCCGTTGTGCCGTGGAAGTTTTCGACGCGCGCCACCATGGCGTCCAATTCTTCTTTTGTGATATTTTCCAGCGTGATTTTCTTAGCTTCTTGCTCTCGTGCGGTCTTGGCCTTTTCGATGGCGATCACCTGTTCAAAATCTTTGCTCATTTTCATATTCCTCCTAAAATAATTTGGGGCGCTTAGCGCTCTACACATTTAGACAGCCGGAGGATGGTTTTGAACACTTGAAGCCCACGACGGGAACGTATTTCTCTGTCATTTTTCTATCCTCCTTTGCGGCTTGCGACAGATCCCTTCTGTCGCTGTATCCATCATAGCTGGAGGATAGCACGTTAAACAGGACAGTGCGTGCAAGCGGGCGCTTTGGTTGTTAATCGTTCTTCCCGTGATACACTTTGTTGAATAGAATGGAATCGTCGATTGCGGGCAGATCGTCCATGCAGAGCTCCGCCTCCAGATCAATTATGCTTTTTGTCAATAGGAGACTATATTCCAAAGCATAAAGAAAAAGGAACCTGTTCCCGTACTTGAACTTCAAACCTTGCAGCTCGCCATCATCGTCGTATATTTTATCAAGAAAGGTGATCGGTGCATCCGGCGTCGCTGTTACTAGCCACGCATATGCTTCGGGGTCATAACTGGATATTTCGTTGAAAGCAAACGTACAGCATCCCTTTCTTACAGGACACAGCTCGAGACCCAGCATGCCGATGTCTGTAACCATGATGACTCCTTCGCAATTGCAGGACTGGTTTGAAACTTGCGAAGCATGCTCCACAGACACAGCAAATCTATCGATTGCAGCATGCAAGAACTCGTCTAGCCTTTCACGGGCAAAATCAATATTACACGGCGTATCCCTCATGTTCCATGCTTTGACAGCCTCCATGATCGCCATATGAGAACATGTGGATCTGTGGCAGCGGTCACAGCGTATGAAGAAGTCGTCAACCTGGTCGAGCCATATCTTTCCCTGCCCGCCACACTCGCACCTTTCCGTGAGGTGTCTTTCATAACCGTGCACCGGTGTTGCCTCATTGCCGTATTGAGGTTCATACATGGGAGAGCAATCGTCATCATCCCATTCAACGCGCAGTCGAAAATCATCCAAAATGATCTCATAGTGATCGCCGTATTGAACCGTGCTGTGTATCCGTTCACCCGAAAACAGCGTGATGATTTCGTCGTGCGTTTTCCGCGTGATAAACTGACTGCCAAATTGAGAAGCGATCGGCTTTGTTCTATCCATTACCGACACCTCGGCGGATGTGACTTCAACATAATAGTTCTGCGTTTCAAAAATAAGCGCGCCTGCCGGCGTTGCATGGAACGATGCCTGGTTACCGCCAATGAACGATACAAAACAGCTGCGGCCTTTTTCATATCCGGACGGCATTCTCAGATATGTAATTATAATAGGCTCATTACAAATCAAATCGCTCACCTGCTTTCCGCTCTCGTGGTATTCTATGGCTGCTATGCCCCCCGCTTACTATGAACTGCATACATTATGCCGGAAGGCGTACACGTTAAACAGGACTGTGGCTTACGAACGAACCGATGTGCACCAAGCTTCCGACCTTCTGCCTGTCATGGCCCGAAAAACATTATCAAGTCGAAATCAGGGGGCTGTTCCATCATGTGTGTTCATTTTTTGCATTTCCCTATATTCCGCGCTATTTGTTCGCCAAACCCCGCTACCACCTGCTTCGGCGCGGTAATCACCGCGTCGCCGTTCAGGCTGAATACCCACCCATAGAA
>JAUNJX010000032.1 GCA_030533005.1 Clostridia bacterium
CGCGCCCGCGCCCGTGGCCGAGCCCATAGCGCCTGCTATAGAGCCGGATATAGAGGCGGACGAGGATATCGGCCCCGCGCCCTACGAAGGCCCGGGCGAGGAGACGCACGACGAGGATTTTGAGGCGCACGAGCCTACCATGACGCCCGAGATGGAAAAGCGGCGCGCGCAGCGCGCGTTCCGCGCCAAGCTGCTGCTTGGCGTGAACGTCGTCGGCCTTGTTGCGATGGTTTGGGTGGTGCTGGGTCTGCTTCGCCGCATCGGCGTGATGCCGGGGCTGGATCTGGGCTACACATGGTTCAACGACAGCATTTTCAGGATGTTTTAATGTTTTTTCGATTAAGGAGGCAAGGCTTATGACGCACAGGGAAAAACTGCTCCAGCGGGAGGAAAAGATCGGTATCGTGGGGCTGGGGTATGTGGGCATGCCGCTTGCGGTGGCGTTTGCCAAGCTTTGCGACGTGATCGGCTTTGACGTGAACGGCGAAAAGATCGCGCTCTATCATAGCGGCGTCGATCCCACCAACGAGGTGGGGGACGCGGCCATCCGCGATACGGCCATGGTATTTACGGACGACGAGGGGCGCCTTGACGAGGCGCGCTTTTTTATCGTCGCCGTGCCCACGCCCGTCAATGTGGACAAGACCCCCGACCTTTCCCCCGTGGCGGGCGCGACCGCCGTGGTGGGGCGGCATTTGAAAAAGGGGGATATCGTGGTGTATGAATCCACCGTCTACCCCGGCGTGACGGAGGATATCTGCATCCCCATACTGGAGAAGGAATCCGGCCTTCGCTGCGGCGCGGATTTCGGCATAGGCTATTCGCCCGAGCGCATCAACCCGGGCGACAGGGTGCATACGCTTTTCAACATCACCAAGATCGTATCCGGCAGGGACGACGCAACGCGCGACGCGATCGCCGACGTATACGCCATGGTGGTGGAGCATATCTACAAGGCGCCCTGCATCAAGGTGGCGGAGGCCGCGAAGGTCGCCGAAAACAGCCAGCGGGATATCAACATCGCGTTTATGAACGAGCTTGCGATGTCGTTTTCCCACATGGATATCAACACCAACGACGTGGTGGACGCCATGAACACCAAATGGAACGCGCTGGGCTTCCGCCCCGGCCTTGTGGGCGGCCACTGCATCGGCGTAGACCCCTACTACCTCACCTACGAGGCGGAGATGCTGGGCTATTACAGCCGCATCATCAGCGAAGGGCGGCGCGTCAACGACGGCATGGGAAGCTTCGTCGCGGAAAACATCGTGCATAAGCTGATCGAGGCGGACAAGCTCGTGCGCCGCGCCCGCGTCGCCATCATGGGCGTGACCTTCAAGGAAAACTGCCCCGATGTGCGCAATTCCAAGGTCGTGGATATCATCAAGCGCCTGCGCTATTACGGCATAGAGCCGCTCGTTTCCGACCCCTACGCCGACGCGGACGAGGTCATGCGCACCTACGGCCTCACGCTGCTGCCCGAAACGGCGGTGCAAAACGTGGACTGCCTCGTGTTCGCCGTGGCGCACGCGCCGTATAAGGACATGTCGATGCAAACGCTCTGCGCGCGCTACGCCCCGGGGCAAAGGGTACTCATCGACGTCAAGGGCATCTTTTCCCACGCCCAGGCGGTCGGCGCGGGGTATGTGTACTGGCAGCTGTAGGGAAGGGAAGGGGCAAAGGGTATGTGGAGGGGCGGAAGCGATTGCTGCCGCCCTTTTTGGCATATGCTCTGGCGCAAAGCGTATTGTAAACGCCGTGAAAATCGAATATACTATAAGCATAAAACGGTACAGAGAGGGAGGGTGCGGCGATGGAAGCAAAAATCGAAAAGATGATACCATGCTTTAAGGCGTATGGCGTAAAGCCCGCCGCGCGCTGCGGGACGCGCAGGTGATCTATGAACAGGATCGTTGTGCTTCCGGGGAAAAAACGGAACAAGCATAACATTCCAGCATGACATAAGCGCGGAGGCCGCCCTTTGGGACGGCCTCCGTTAAGTTTTTCTTTTTCTCCCTACAGCTTAAACTTCTGCACCATTTCGTTTAGGAGCAGGGACTGGCTCGCCATTTCTTCGCTGGAGGCGGCGGATTCCTCGGAGGAGGCGGAATTGGTCTGCACGACGTCGGAGATCTTATTGACCCCCTCCACCATCTGCGAGATGGACAGATCCTGCGCGGCGGTGGCCTGCGATATCTCTGCGGTGGAGCCGCGCACGCGCTTGGCGCTGTCCACCACCACGGAGAGGGACGCTTCGGCGTCGTCCGCAAGCTGCATGCCGGCGCCTACCGCCGTAAGGGTGGTTTCGATCAGTGCGGTGGTGTTCTTGGCGGCGTCGGCGGACTTGGAGGCGAGGTTGCGCACCTCGTCCGCGACCACGGCGAAGCCCTTGCCCGCCTCGCCCGCGCGCGCGGCCTCGACCGCGGCGTTGAGCGCCAGGATGTTGGTCTGGAAGGCGATATCCTCAATGGCCTTGACGATGGTGCGTATCTTTTGCGAGCTTGCGCCGATATCCTTCATGGCGTCGTTGAGCGCGTGCATCTTCTCGTCGCTCTGCGTGAGCTCATAGAGCATCTTGGTGGTGATCTTGTTGGCGTTGTCGGCGTTGGTGGCGGTGGATTTGACCTGCTGGGAGATATCCTCGAAGGTGGCGGAAAGCTCCTGCACGGCGGCGGCCTGCTCCAGCGTCCCCTGCGAAAGCGAGGTGGCGTTGAAGGAGCCCTGCTCTGCGTTGGTGGCGATCATGGAGGCGGAATCGCGGATGTTTGCGATCACGCCGCGCAGCTGCTCAAGTATGTGGCGGGTGGCGACCTGAATGGGCTGGAAATCGCCCTCGTATTCCTTGTCGAAGTTCACGGAGAAGTCGCCCGCGGCCATGCTGTCGAGCACTTCGGAAATATCGCCGACCACGGCGGAGAGCCGGGGGATGAGCGACTGCGTGCAGGCGTAAAGCTGGCCGATCTCATCCTTGGAGGCGAAGGCCGGCACGGGGCTGGAGAGATCGCCGTGCTCCAGCAGCGCAAGCCTGTCCTTGAGCGCCACCAGGGGTTTACCGATGTTCTTTTCAAAGCGGACGGAGATCAAAAGCCCGCCCAGCACCGCAACAACCGCGATGCCGGCGCTAAGGAGCAGCGCGGAGCGCATGTTGCCTAAGAAATCCGCTTCGTTGGCCATCACCGCAAGGCTCCACCCGTCGGTGTTGGCGATGGGGGCATAGGCCATGCACAGGGTAGCCTTATTCTGCTTGACCAGCGTGCAGCCCGCGGCGCCCGCGGTCATCTCCCGCTCCACGGCGGCGATCTCCGCGATCGACGCGTCGGTGGCGGCAAGCTCGATGTTGTTGCGTACGCCCACCCTTGTCGCGTCCATGTCCGCGACGTTGGCACCGGTTTTGCCGATGATGTAGGAATAGCCGTTTTCGCCGATCTTGATATCCGAAACGATGTCGTTCAAAAAGGTCTCGCGGGGCACGAAATACACCACGCCTATGACGCTGCCGTCCCGCGCGCCGCCTTCCCGCACGGGGGCGGCGACGAGAAAGGTCACCTTGCCCGTGACCTTGCTGATGGTGGGGGCGCTGATATAGGCGCTGCCCTGCATGGCGGCCTTGAAATAATCCCGCTCGGCATAATTGTTGCCGTCGAACAGGCTGTTGCCCTCCGTATCCAGCAGGTTGCCGCGCTGGAAGCCGTAGCCCTCCGCGATCTCCGCGATGCGGTTTTGCTTGGCGGAGACGGTGATCATGCGGCTGGAGATGACCTGCTCCAGGCCGGCGTTCACCGCCGCATCCTGAATCAGCTTGATCTCGCTGGCGACGCTTTGGGCGGAGATCTTGGCGGTGATGGCCATGTTCTGCTGCAAGACGTCCTCCGCCGTGCGGTAGTTGGACAGCGCGCCGGTGCCTGCGAACAGCGGGCACATGATGGCGATAAAGAGGATGATGGCGCGATTGATGCGCCCCCTGACGGTTTTCATAAGCGACCCCCCGAAAAAAGATATGAATCAAAAATGCCGGTTCACGGTCTGTTTCGGCATATTTCTTCCCATAATAAAGCAAAATGCCACATATATATAGTATGACACAAAAAGGCGGCCGCCGCAACGCAAAAAGGGTGCGACGGCCGTATTTTTCACGGGTTTTTACCTTTTTTTACGCCATAGCCACCCAAGCAGCGCGGCGGGCAAGGCCAGCGCGAAGCCCGGCACGCCGCCCGTGGCGGGCACGTCGGGCATGGCGGATGTGGTCAGTCCCGACAGCGGCGTGGTGAAGGTGGTTTGCGCCATGCCGTCGGTGAAGTAGACGGTGAGCGTATGCGCGCCATCCTTCAGCGCGGCAAGGCGAGCCGGCTTGAGCGTGACGACGGTGCTGCCGCAGCCCACATCGTAATCCGCGCCCTTTTGCAGCGGCGTCCCGTCGATGGAGGCGCCGGTCTGCTTGTCGCAGGGCGCGTCGAAGGTGAAGCTTACGCTGCCGTCGGGCTGCATCACGCCGCCCGCGCCGCCCGTGAGGGGATACTGATTGCCGCTGTAGGCGTTGCTGCCGCCAGAGATGGAGGAGGCGCGGGAGGCGGAGGTGCGGGAGGGCTGGATATAGGAGGTGTATGAGGGCGGCCCTTCAAACTTGGCGGCAGTGTCCGCGTCCTCGGTCTCCTCTGTCCAGATATCGACGCCGATCTCGCCCGAGGGAAGCTCACGCGCCTTGATCTTGACCCAGATGAAATGATCGGGGTCGGTGGCGCTGATCTCGGCCGCGTATTCGCCGCTTTGCCTCGTGCCCTTGTAGAAGTTGAAGTTGAAGCCGCTGGCCGCGCCGTCCATGCGCAGCACCACGCAGTCGCTATAGATCGCGCCGTCCTCCTCGTCAAACACCTGCATGGAGGAGAAGCTGTCCATGGATAGCGAGAACATGTCAAGACCTACGCCGTCTCCGGTGCCGAAATAAAGCTTAAGGTTGCTTCCGCCGGAGGTTGCGATCACGTCCCGCAGGTGCGCATTGGCGGAATAGCGCACATAATCGAGGTTATCGCCGCTGACCCACGCGTAATGGTCGTCGCTCAACAGGCTCGCGCCGGGCAGGCTGCCGTCCGAGAGCACGAGGTCAAAGCCGTTAAAGGATGTGACCTCCCCCTTCACGCTGCCGCTTGTTTTAAGGTCGATCTCCATGCCCAGCGGGTCGCCGGGATGGAAGCTTTCATAGCGATAATCGATCATGTGGGCAAAGGGCTCGTTCACGTTGGCCGCGTTTACGGGGATGGGGTTGGAGTCGATAGGCTCCGGCGGCGCGGGCAAAAGCGGGTCGCCCTCGTGCGCCTTGTTGGCGCCGCCGGGGATGCTGTAGAGCTTGCCGCATTGATCGGCATAGCGGATGTTGTTTACATCATTATTATCGTAGGCGAAGGGCTTGATGCGGAAATTGTCCCCGTAGGCCGCGACGTCGTCCAGCGACAGCGTGGCAGCACTTGCGGCAGAGGCAAGCGCGCTGAGGGTTTGGGTGTTGCCCGCGTCAACGATGTTGCGCTGCATCTGGGCAACGTCGGTGATCTCCATCCCCGTGAGGATGTGCGCCGCGACAAAGGCGGCGCCATCCCTGCGGCACAAGACGATGCGCTCGTTGCCCAGCGTATCGGTATAGCCGCGCAGCGGCTGCACGCCGCTTTGATCCAGCTCAAGCGCGATAAAGTAGAAGGGTTGATTTATATAGTCCGCGGTCGTAAGGTTTTCGTCGTAGAGCTTGATATAAATGCGGCCGGGTATGGCGGCGGTCGGCTCCACGATATAATAATCGCAGCCCACGATGGCGTGCCCGTAACCCTTGTTGGTCTGGGGGTCGCGGTAAAAATAAGAGAAAAGGAAGGGCTGGCCGTCGTCCACGAATGCTTTGGCCTTTTCGACAAAGGCTGTGAGCGCTTCGCGGTCATACTGCATCTTTCCGTTCACCGCTTTGGGCTTCACCTTTAGCATGGCGTCGTTTGCAAGCGTTACCGTGGGCAAGGCTTGCGAGACCATGTAAAAGTTGACCCAGTTGCGCGCGAGTTCATTGTTTGCGAGGGATTTGATGTCATAATAATTTTCGGCGCCCGCCTGCATGTCCGCAGCGGTAAAGGCATAATCGGAAGGGATATCGCCGTATTGGGACAGGCGGTTGATCGCCATAGTGGTGGCGATGCCATAACAGGAGCCCTCCCATTTATCCTCGAACAAAAAATTGAAAAGCTCGTTATATTCCCCGTCGTTTTTGACCATGGCAAAAAGCTTGTCGCGCATGCCGTCGTCGGTTATAAAATAGCTTTCCCCGAATTGCTCGTCGTTGTGCGGATAGGCGTTGTTGTCCTGCCCGGTTATGAACTGCTCACAGGCGGTCGTTATGAGGAAAGTCGTTGCGTCTTCCGCTGTGGTATTGGGGCCTGCCAGCGTGACCGCAGGTGTGAAAAGCACGCCAAAGAGCAGCAGTGCGGCAAGGAAGAAAGAAAAAAGGCTGCGTATAGAACGGTCGCGCATAAAAAGCTCCTCCTACAATTGTATAAGATATGATAGATACATCATAGCAGGAGCCTATGGCGTATACAAGCGCAAAAAGGGGAAAAATGGAGAAAAATGAAAAAAAATGAAAAAAAGGCAGGCCGCCGCCCTGCCACATACCATCGGCAAACCCCCTTAGGGATTGTTAAGGGGTCGAAACCCCTTGACTTTCAACCGCCCGAAGCGACATGTGCGGTGAGGGCGGAAGGCCTTGCGCAGCAAGGGTTTCTCTGCAATTTGCAACGACCGTGAGCGTAGCGAACAGTTGCAAATTGTAACCATCGACAAAGATCGAATGACCTTTGTCGATAAGCTGAGGCAGGCCGCCGCCCTGCCATGCGAACGTGAAAAGCGGCGGCTGTGCGCGTCAGGCGCCTGCGGGCGTATAGTAGCAGGCGAGCACCACCCACGCCGCATCGGCGTTAAAGAGCGGGTAGGCGTGATCCGTGGCGACCTCGCTTGCGTAGGCGTCAAGGTACGCGTCAAGGCGCGCGCCGTCGCCCATCACGGCGGCGCAATAGGCGCACATGCCCCAGTAATGCGTCGTGTCCTCGGTTTCGATGAGGGAGAGCGCCGCCCAGTCCCAGCGATCGCAGAAATCGCCGTACAGCGCGCGCGCGCGGGCGGAGGCGGGGGAGAGAAGGCCGTAGATGAGCGGCGTTAATTGGGCGACGCCATCGGGATAGAACACGTCGGGATCAAAGCTTGAAACCGCGCCGTCGGGCTGCACGGCAAAGGCGTAGCGGCCGTCCGCCGAAGTCCACATCCGCTGCTCAAGGCCAAGGCGCATCTGATCCTGCAAGACGCGGATGTTCTTTTGCAGCGCCGCGCAGTTTTCGGCGTCCGCCTTGGTTAAGGAGGGAAGCACCGCCTGGGTAAGCAGGCTGTTGACGGCGGAGAGGGAAAGGAGCACCTCGCAGTTGTCCATCAAGTATTGGACGGGATAGTCCGGGCGCGCGAGCGTCAGGCCGTTTTCCGCGGTGGAGAGCAGAACCTGCGCCACGCCCGCGATGTGCAGATAATGGGACTGTATGTAGGCCGCGTCGCCCGTGCGCGCGTAGTAATCCCGCAGCAGCAGCAGGAAGGTGGCGGCGTAGGAATCCGTGGAATCATAGCTCATGGAAGCCTTTTCCGCCGTGACCTGCCCGTTTTCCACGCTTACGGTATAGTCATAGATCGTATAGGGAAGGCCGTTTACGTCAAAATCGCTGGTGTTGAGGTGGGAAAAGCGCCAGTCAAGATAGCGTTTGACCGCCGCCGTTTCGCCCCCTTGCAGCAGCGCCATGGCGGCATAGTCCGCAAAGTAGGGATTGACCGCGTTTTCCCCCTCTTGGGCGGGGTACTGCGCGAGCGCGCCGTTGGGAAGCTGCGTGGAAAGCAGCCACGAAAGCTCCCGCTTTACAAGCGCCTCCCGCCCGGAACGGACGGTGGCGGGCTGGGGGATGAGGGTGTCCTTGGCGCTGGCCGCTTCCTCGCGGGCGATGGCGCGGGTCAACACGACCTCGTCCGCCATCTCGTCGCCGTCGGTGTAGCGCGTGAGGATGCGGATGCTTTCCCTGCCCACCTCGATGCGGGTGGCCGTGGCGCGCTCCTCCTCGCCGATCACGGCAAAGGGGCGCTCGTCCACCTCCACGCGCTCGTAATACTTGGAGCCCGTGCTGGAGCCCGCGCAGACATAGAGGGTCTGGCCGGAGGATTTTGTCAGCGTCCCGCCCATGCCGCCCGCCGACGCGGGGGCGAGGTTTTCCATCAGCCGCGTGCGGGCGTAGAGATGATCGTGGCCGGAGAGTACGAGATCCACATCATAGGCCGCAAAGAGGGCGGCGTAGCTTTGCTGCAGCACGGCGGTGCTCGCGTCGTCCGCATGCTTGCCAAGGCCAAAGAGCGAGTGATGCATGCACACGATCACCCAGCGCCAGTCGCCCGAACGGATGCTTTGGGCAAGAAACGCCTCGTGCGCGGACGCTTCCTGATTGGAATCCAGACACACAAACAGCGTATCCTGATAGGTAAAACGGAAATCGCGCCCGCTTGCGGGCAGGTTTTCCGGCGCAAAATAGAGGTCGTAAAGCGCCGGCCCCTCGTGATTGCCGATGACGGCGGCGAGCGGCAGGGAGGCGAAGCCCCCGGTATCGAGGAACAGCCGGTATTGCTCCACCTTGGAGCTGCTGTCCGCAAGGTCGCCCGCGCAGAGCACAAAATCCTCGTTCGCGTAGGCTTTGACGACTTTCGCAAGCGCCGCCGCCGATGTGTTGCCCGTGATCTGCGGGTCGCCCAGCAGCAGGAAGGAAAAGCCGTCTTTGCCTGCGGTGGTGAAGGTATACGCGCTGCTGCGCCTGCCGTCCGCCTCGATCCAGTAGGTGTAGGCGGTATCGGGCAGGAGGTTATTAAGCCGCGCGCTGTAGCGCGCGTCGTCCTGCGCGGCGACGGAGACGGAGGGAACCTTGAGCGCGGTGGAGGGATAGGCGATATCGCCGGCGGGCGCATAGCGAAGCGTCATGGCCTGCCCGTCGCCCAGCCAGCGCGCCGTGAGCGACGCGTCGCCCTCCGTAAAGAGGCACAGCCCTTCGATGGGGAGCGTGCCGCTGTTTTCGATGACGGTGAGCGAGGTCAGGCCGAAGTAAACGTCCGAGCTGCTTTCCGCCGCCTGATGTACTTCGGCCGCAAGCACGTTTTCGCCTGCTTTGAGCTGCGCCGCCACGCGGAAGCTGCCCGTGCGGGGCGCGTCCTGCGCGGCCTGCGCGCCGTAGGAAAGGTTGCTTGCAAACCCCGCCTCGGGGAGATTGCCCTCGAACACGCGCGCGCCGTTGAGGTAGAGGATCACCGCGTCGTCATAGGCGAACACGCCCTCCAGCGCGGGTACGGCCGCGGGATCCTCCACAAAGAAGGAGGTGCGGAAGAAATAGGCGGGTATGTGCGCGCCGCTTTCATCCTGCATGGGCAGCAGCGTCTGGGGAATAAAATCGCCCATGGGCGATATCGCGCCGTCCTTGGAGCCGAAAGCGCCGCGCGCGGACTGCCACGCAGCGTCGTCAAAGCCGGGCTGCGCCCAGCCCGCGCTGCCGGGCGAAGGGTCGCTGCCGTCGCAAAAATAGCGATAGCGCGCCGTCTCGTCGATGAGCGCATGGCCGACGAGGGAGGGGCTTTCGGTGCTTGCGGGCGTGGGCGCGGGGGTGAGGGCGGGGCTTGCGGCGGGCGCGGCGCAGCCCGATAGGAGCAGGAGTGCGAGCAGCACACAGAGTATATGGCGAAGCGTTTTCATTGCAGGTTCTCCTTAAACAGATCGCGCAGCGCGAAGTAGGCGGCGCGCGTCCGCTCCCGATACGCGGGCGTATCATAGCAGGGCAGGGCAAGGGCGGCGCTGGGGAACTGCTGCATGGCTCTGTTCTTGTATAGGGCAAAGCCCATATAGATGGCGTCGATGGTGATGCTGTGATTGCCCTGCGTGTATATATCCCCCATGATGCGGCCGGCGGAGGGATCGGTGAAGTTGAGCAGCGCCCAGGGTATGCGAAGCTCCACATCCTCGCCCTCCACGCAATAATCCGCGCGGGAATCATAATCGGGTGCGGCGGGGTTCGCGTTGCCGCAGCGCAAAAGGCCGGTATCGTTGAGCACGGCGTTGACGCTGCCCCCGCCGTCGGGAAAGAGCGCGGGGCGCACATACTGCTGCGTGCTCACAAAGTCGTCGTCATGCGGGTCGGGCGGATCGACGAACCAGAATTCGTATTCCAGCTCCTGCTCGTACAGCGCCTCCACAGGCTCGTAATAGGACTGCACGACCAGCTTCGCCCGCTTGGCGCCGTTGACGGAGAGCAGAAAATCCATATCCCTGTCATAGGTCAGGTTCTGCCCGCGATCCTCTGCCGCGCCGGAAAGCGGCGTTACGTCAAAGGGGATATAAAAAACATCGTTTTGCGCGTCGTAATTGGGTATATGCACATGCAGATACAGGTATTTTTCATCCCCCGCCGCTTGCAGCATAAGCCCATCCTTGGCGACGAGCGGGGGCACATCCTTCCATTCCGAAGGGTCGCCGTCAATGAGATACGGCGAATCCGGCTCCAGCGCGAAGATGCCCAGCCCCTGCTCCGCATCCTGCGCGTCGAGCCACCTGCCGTTATGGTCGGTGAAAAGCTTCATGTTCCACGCGGTGCGATGGGGATCGTCAAGATAATACCCTGCGCAGCCGCCGCAAAAGCCAGCGTTTACAGCCTGCGTGTAAACAAAGGAGAGGCCGTCTGCCTGCACCGTCTCGCCCACGCCGCCCCGGTCATACCCTAAAAGCGCGTCAAGCCCCGCGCAGCCCCGGCTTGCGGACATGGTGACACCGCCCAGCATTACGGGGACGCGATGGCCGTTATACAGCGCGTCAAGGTAATAGCGGATGGGGTTATGCACGCCGTAGGCATCCGTGAATTCGATATAGTCGGGGTCAAAGCTCAAATTCTGCATCACGCCCGGCTCTACGCGTAGCGCCGCGAATATGCCCGTTTGCACGCGGGCGGTGGGGGAGATATGCGTGGTGTTGACGTCCACGATGTTTTCGTTGAGGCCGACAGCCCATGTCGTATCGTGAAAGAGCAGGTCGGTTTTCTGGGTGTTGCCCAGGCCCATGATGTGCTGCTGCGCGTATTTGCGCGTTTCATAGGAGAAAAGGTCGTCAAACACCTCCGCAAGCAGCGTCACGGTGGGGTCGCCCGTATCCCAGACGCTCGCGTAGCGCCCGTCAAAGCGCCCCGCGATCTCGGACGCGGCCTGATCCGTGTACAAAACGAGGTCGGGGTCCCATTTGTCGCCGATGATATAGGCCATGGTATACCCTGACACGTCGTAGGCGTAGCCGTGTTCCCGTTTGTTGCCGTGCACGGCGTCGATGGCAAGCCGCCCCTCCTTGGAAAGAAGGCCGACCATATCGCCGGAGCGCATATCCGTCATTTGGGCAAAGACCTCGTCACTTAGCTCCACGCCCTGTAGGAGCCAGAGCGTCACGCCGCTTTGGTTCAGCTCGTAGAGCGCGCGGTAAAAATCCGGCGGCATGACGGCGTGTACGCGCACGGCGTTGGCGTTCATGGCGGCGATGCTTGCAAGCCAGCGGGCGTAGGTATCGTAGCTTGCGCCGTTCTGGCTATTGGCAAGCTCCACGCCGCGCACGATGAACGGCTCCCATTCCTCGCCGTTTTTGTATTCGATATCGCGGTTGTCGCAGCGGAAGGCGTAGGAGACGCTTTTCGGCTCGGGCATGAGGAAGGTGAAGCTCGAATAGCGGTGCAGCAAAAAGGCGCAGACAAGCAGGACCGCTAGTATACACAGCAGCCAGATAAGGCCGCGAAGGGCCTTTTTCTTTGCGCGTCGGATTCTTTCGTCTGTGGCGTCCATCGTATACTTACCTCAGTTGACGCAGTTGTTATACAGCAGCGTGATGTTCTTGTCAAGGTATGCCCCGCGCAGGCGGATGAAGGTGCGGATGGCCTGCTGCGCTTCGGCATAGCTGTTGAGGTCGCGGTGGTTGCCGTCGTCGTCCTTGCCCAGATAGTGCCAGTTGAGGGATTGCGGCCAGCGCGCAAAGTTGCGCGCGACGGCGGGGCCCAGATACGCGTCCGTCTCGTCAAGATAGCGCATGATGGCGTCCGTGCTTAATACACTCTGCCGCAGCGTGCGGTATTTTTCCACGGCCGCGTCCACAAACGCGCGGTCCGTGGACATGCGGGCGTACCAGTTGTTGTCGGCGATGACAAAACCGTCGCCGCGCTCGTCCGGATAGGTGGGGAAGCCGTTATAGTTGTCGTAGCCGTTGTTGTAATCCCACACGGGGCCCATCATCAGCTTGCCGCCGATATCCTTGCAGCAGTAGGTGGAAAGGAAGCCGTTGTCCTTGTTCATGGAGAATTCCATCAGCACAAAATAGGTCACGAAGGAATCCATGTCGATATAGTTCTTATAGCCGCGCGCCTCGTCAAGATACCAGTCCGCATACAGCGCGCGCTCGAATGCGCTCACGTCGCGCGTGATCCAGTCAAGCTGGCGGGCGGTGAGCCTGTCGTCCACGGGATAGCGGACATAGAGCGGATAGTAGGTCTTGCCCGCAAAGGTGCCGAAGCACTTGAGGATGGTGGTATCCGTGTCGGGGCGGTTGCGCTGCAAAAGGTAGGGCGTTTCGCCCGTGAGCAGCGCGTAATCCGCCAGCGCGATGCGGTTTTCGTCCACGCGCGGTGCTTCCACGATCAAATAGACGCCCTGATACGCGCCGTTTAAAAACACCTCGCAATAGCGCGTGTCCGGCGCCCAGAACATGGTCTGGCGCGCGATGGAATAGCTTAGGCGGTTGCGCACGAGCGCCTTATCAAGATACGGCCCGTGCAGCACCCAGTCGTGTCCGGCGGCCATGCCCAGCACCTCGATGTCCCGCTGATTTTTACCGCCCGTTTTTTTAAAGAACTCCATGCCGTAGGATTTTTTATCGAAGAGGGAGGAGGACTGGCCCCGCACCCAGATGGTGGAGGGGGTGGTGAATACGCCTTCCTCGTCGGGGCGGTTCTGCCCGTTTGCGTTGTCGATCACGCGGATATCGCACCAGCCCGGTTCGCCGTAGGCGATCTCGGCGCCGCCGTTTTCGATGCACAAAAGCGGCAGGTGGGAAACGAAATCCCCCTCGATGCTGCCGTCCGAACGCACCGTGAAGGCGTCGGGCGCTGTGGGGGCGGCTTGGGGTGCTGTTGTGGGCGAGGGCGAGGGCGCGTCGGCCGTGGCCTTCTGCGGGCGCGCCGAAGGCAGCGCCATGATGCAAAGGCATGCCGCTGCCAATAATACCGTAAGAAGGATGTAGATCGCCTTTGTACGCACGTTTCTCCCTTTTCTATGCCGAATGCTATGCCAAAGCTAGCGGCTGATATCGTCCGTCTGCTGCACGAGGTCCGCGCTCTCCACGCCCTCGGTTTTCATCAGCAGCTCCGTGATGGACGTGCTGTGCTTTTTAAGCGCCGTACGCACGGCGCGCACGCTGATCTCGTAGATCAGATCGCCGCTTTGCGCGGAGGCGTTTTGCACGCGAAGGTGCGCGGCGTTTTCAAAATACTTTTTGACGGTGGCCTCCGCCCGACCCTGCGCGTCGCGCTCGGAGCGGACGATGAGCAAATACTTGCCCTCGTCGCGCACCTGCCCCGCAACAAGCAGGAACACGAGAATCACCAGCGACCCGAACAGCGCCTGCGCATACATGGACACGCCGCAGCAGATGCCAAGGCCGATGCACCAGAAGATGTAGGTCGCGTCCCGCACGTCCTTGACGGCGGTGCGGAAGCGGATGATGGATAATGCGCCCACCATGCCCAGCGACAGCGCCACGTTGTTGGCGATGACGTTCATGATGATGGTGGTCACCAGCGTCATCATGCCCAGCGACACCATGAATTTCTTGCTGAACGCCGTGCCCGTGTAGGTGAGCCTGTAGGCAAGAAACACGATGCAGCTTAAAAGCAGCGCCATGACGGCGTTCAACAGCAGCAGCTCCAGCCCGCCCGTGCCAAAGTCCGTAAACTGCGTTTGTAGCGTATCCCAAAGAACCGTCCAAGACATAATCATTCCTCCTGCTGTTTGATCACAATAAAAGCCGCGATTGCGCGTATTTGCTGTTGGCGGTGGGGGAAAGGTTCAGCCCCTGCAGCGCCGTTTCGATGTACGCGGGCAGAAAATGGTTGTATTTGACCTCAAGCACGCCGCTGGCTGTGGGGCTTACCGGCTCGAACACCGCGTTTGTGTCCAGAAGGGCGGCCGGGTCAAAGGATGCGCCCACGTCGTAATCGAAGGTCACGCGTACGTCGTTTTGCGGGGCGATATAGGCGATGCGCTTGTAGGCGACCACCACGCGCGGCTGGTACGCGCCCGCCTTGAGCCTGCCGTAAAGCTCCGTGGCGACGGGGTCTTGAAGCGCCGTCAAAAAGGCGTAGCGCCCGCCGATCATGCGCCGCGCGTCCGCGCGGGAAACGGGGAGGGACAGCTTGCGGCTGTCCGTGCCGGTCTTGCATTTGTATTCCAGCTTTAGCGTCTCCGTCTCCGGCGAATAGCAGCGAAGCCGCACCTTCTGTTTGGATAGAAGGCCGCTTAAAACGTCCGTCAAGTCCCCGTCCCACGCCGAATCGAAATACAGCGAACGGATGGGATAGCCCTGCCCGCCCTTGCAGTGGGGATCGAGCTGCATGCAGGCCTCAAGCAGGGGGCGCGCCTTATAAAAGCTCACCGTGGAGAGGCTGTATTTGACCTCTTTTCGCAGTACCTCAAGCATAGCCGTTCACTCCGTCAAATGCTCGATCTGGGCGGGGAAATAGGAGGAATCCACAGCGCCCAGATAGTCGCAGAGCATCACGTCCGTAATCTCGTATTCCTCCGCAAGCGAAAGCACCCCCTCGCGCCCCAGCACATAATCGCGCGGGTCGATCTGCACGACGCGGCTGTAATTCTCCGCAAGCCATGTGCCAAACGCGTTGCCGTAGGAATCCGCAACGAGCAGCAGGCTGCCGCCGTCGTCCCGCGCACCGTCCATGACGGAATACGCGAACGAGCTTCCCGCAAACGTGTAGTAGCCGCCCCGTAAGGGGTTGACCGTGATGGCCGCCTCCGTTTCCATCGTGCCCTCCTCCGTGGGGATATACAGCACGCACGGGGGTACGGGGTGATCCTTGGGAAGATAATAGATCAGCTCGTCCTGATGCGCTTCCAAGGCCGGGTCGGGATCCTGCGCGTAGTAATAGCCGAGGAAGGGGTTGCCCTCCCTGCGCTCGTACGCCTCCAGCGGGCTATAGGGAAGGCCGATGGTCTCAAACATGGCCTCCGCCGCGTAGTACGCGCCCAGATGCGTCCAGTGGTGATCCGTGCGGTAGTATAGATCGTCCAGGCGTTCGCTGTGCGCCTGCAACGGCGTATAGGCGTCGATGGTGGTGATGAGCGGATCGAGCTTGCCGTAGACGAATTCGATGGCGGTGCGCTGGTCGTCCGAATACGCCGCGATGTCCGGCGGCTCAAAGGCGATGCGGCTGGGGGCGAGCAGGCAATACTTGTTGATATAGTCCGGGAACATGCCAAGGAATTTGTTGACGACCTGTGCGTAGTAGGTCAGATTGTCCGGCGCGTCGCGGTATACCGAAAGGATGCGATCCTCCAGCACCAGACGATCCTGCGTCTGCTCCTGCTCGGCTGCGGTCGCGCCGACGTTGAATGTGCCGCCGCCCTCGCCCTCGGGTGTAAGCTGCGTTTGCTCCGCCTGTGTGGCGGCGTTGCCCGCCATGTCCGCCGCGTTGTGGCTGACGAGCTTAATCTCGGTCTTGCGCTCCATCAGCGCTTCCATGCGCTTTGCAACACTTACGAGCGCGGCGCGGTTATATACGTGGTCGGACAGGAAATCCTCCGCACCCGTGGCGAAAGCGCCGGAAAACCAGCTTTGCGCCGAGAGTGACGGGCGCTTGGCAAGCGTGCGGTTTTCCGAAACGGAGACGGTCTGCGTATCGAAAAAGGCATAGGCGCTCACGCCGCCGATCAACACCAGCAGCAGCAGGAACACCACGATGAGGATACCCGGTTTTTTCATAATTGCCTCGCCTCCTTAGAAACGGAAGTACAGGAAGGGGTTGTAGGTCTGGTTCATGATCATCATGAAGCAGACGACGAGCAGCACGGCCGCCCACAGGGTCTTGACCCACACCTCTATGCCGCGCCCCGCAAAAAGGCGGTTGCAGACCTTGGCGGGGATGGGGGTCGCGGCAAGCGCGAGCACGGGGAAGAGGAAGAACAACTCGTTGACCGCCGTAAGCTCGCGAAGCGACATGGTGATATCGGCGTTTGCCAAGCCCAACAGGCTTCGGCAGAACACCCAGAGCTGCGACGCGTCCGTATAGTAGAACACGGCCCAGCCGAAGGAGACGATAAGCAGCAGCAGGATGTTGCTGATAAAGGGGATTTTCCCCATGTCGATATCGTTTTTCTTGAGCAGCTTTTCCGCGCACAAGAGCGCCGCGTAGTAAAGCCCCCATATGACGAAGTTCCAGCTCGCGCCGTGCCAGAGGCCCGTGAGCGCCCACACGATCAAAATGTTGAGATATTGATGCTTGCGGTTGCCGCCCAGCGGGATATAGACGTAATCGCGAAAGAAGCTGGAAAGCGAGATATGCCACCTTCGCCAGAACTCCGTCACCGTGCGGGAGGCGTAGGGGTAGTTGAAATTCTCCTTGAAATTGAAGCCGAAAATGTGCCCCAAGCCTATCGCCATATCGGAATAGCCCGAAAAGTCGAAATAGATCTGCGCCGTATACATGAGCATGCCCACCCACGCGCCGCTTGCGGAAAGGGCGTTGAGGTTGGTGGAAAGCAGGGTCGTGGCAAGGCCGCCGGCGTAGTTGGCGAGGATCACCTTTTTGCCCAGCCCCACGCAGAAGCGGAACGCGCCGTTTGCAAAATCCGAGGCGGATTCCCTGCGGTTGAGTATCTCATATTCCACATCCGTATAGCGCACGATGGGGCCTGCGATGAGCTGCGGGAACATGGAGATATAGAGCAGCAGATAGAAATAGTTCTTCTGCGGCGCGGCGTCGCCCCGGTACACGTCCAGCACATAGGAGAGCGCCTGGAAGGTGAAAAAGGAGATGCCGATGGGCATGGCGAAGGGGAAGCGCGCAAAGGAGAAGCCCGTCCCGCCCAGAAGCCTAACGAGATCGCCCACGCTGTCCATGAGGAAATTGAAGTATTTGAACATGAACAGCAGCGCAAGGTTCAATATCACCATCAACACGAGGAACGCCTTTTTTGCGCCCGCGCCCTGTATGCGCCCGACCATGAGGCCGCCCAGATAGTCGATCAGCGCGAGCGCCGCCATGGCCGCGACCCATATCGGCTCCCCCCACGCGTAAAAGAGCATGGAGGCGATGAGCAGTATGAAATTGCGCCATGTCCTGTTCCCGCTGATAAAATACAGGAGCAGCACCACGGGCAAAAACGCGCCTAAAAATACAATGCTGGAAAATACCATTCTGCGTCCTCGCTATGCGTCTTGTTGTACCGCCACGGCGGGTTGTTCCTCCAAATTGGCGGCGTCTTCCAAAGTGACGGTTTCCTCTTCCAAAGCGGCAGGCCGTTCCTCCGGCGTTGCCGCGTCATGCGCGTCCTCGTCTGCTGCAAGCGCCGCGTCCGCATCCGCACCCAAGCCCTCCTGCCCCGCGAGCGTGGCAAGGCGCACGGGCTCCGTGACCGCCTGATAGGGGAAGGGCAGGCCCGCAAGCGTCAGCGCCGCGTTCTCCAAGCCCTCCAGCGCGTCGGGCAGCAGCAGCATATCCCCGTTATGGAAGCGCACGCTTCGAAGCGATGGGCAAGCGGCGAACACCGCCGCCTCCATGTGCGTAACGCTTGCGGGCACGTCCATCTCCGTCAGGCTTTCGCAGCCGTAGAAAAGGCTGGTGGGAAGCTGTGAGAGCCCCGCGGGCAGCGTGACGCCGGAAAGCTGCGTGCAGTTTTGGAAGGCGTGGCTGCCCAGTGTGCGCAGGCACCCGCCGCGCTCGATCGACACGGTTTTGAGCTTCGCGCAGTTGCGGAAGGCGGCGACGCCGATAGACTTTACGCCGCCGGGGACGCGCAGGCTTTCCATGGCCTCGCACCCTGAAAAGGCGTAATCGCCGATGTGCTCAAGCTCCCGGGGCAGCTGCAGCGCCGCGAGCGACGCGCAGCCGAAAAAGGCGTAATCGCCGATGGAAAGCAGGCTTTCTGGCAGCGCCGCCTCCGAAAGATGTGCGCAGCAGAAGAAGAAGCTTTCGGGAAGCGCCCGCACGCCGTCCGGCAGGCTCACGCGGGTCAAAAGCGCGTCGCTTCTAAAGCCGTGGCTGCCCAGCGCCTCAAATTGCTCCATGGTATCAAGGCGCGCAAACCCGGCGCGCGCTGCCGCGTCCGGCGCTGCCGATGCGATGAGGGCGGTGGAGAGGCTTTGGGAAAACAGCTCCCTGCACGCCTCCGGCGGCACATCCTCGCGCAGTATCCTGCCCGCCGTATCCTCCACGGCTTGCATGAGGGAGAGGGACTGGCGGCGTATGTCCTCGGTGAGCGCCTCGTTTTGCTGTGCGAGCACGCGAAGCGCCTCGCTTACGCGCGCGTGGAGTGCCGCGCGCGTCTCGTCCGCCTCCGCCTGCAAGCGCTGCCGCTGCATGGCCGTTTCTTCTTCGGCCTGCCGGCGCAAGGCCGTTGTGTCTTCTTCAGCCTGCCGGCGCAGCGCTGCCGTTTCCTCCTCGGCCTGCAAGCGCAGCGCGTCGGACGCTTCATTGGCTTGACCAAGCAGCGCGTCCGCCTCCGCCTTGGCGTCGGCTTGCAGCGCCTCCGCCTTTTCACATGCGCCCGCGAGGATGGATTTGGCCTTTTGTATGGCGGAGGAGAGCAGCGCCTCCGCCTTGGCGCGGGCGTCCTCCGTCAAAGGAGGCGCGTTTTCAAGCGCCGCGAGCTTATCCGCGAGCGCCGCGTTTTCATTTTGCAGCGCTGCGGCCTGTTCGCTAAGGGACTGAACCTGCCCGAGCAGTTCTTCGATCTGCTGCTTTTTGCCCATGTGTCGCCTCCCGTATCCTTAATTATCCGAATGTGCGATCATCGGAATTTGCGATGATCAGAATTTATCGCTGATGAGCGTGTAGTAGGCGTCCGCCTCCACGCTGGCGCATTCCAGCTCCCCGCTGACGTAGCCGTAGACGCGGCAGCCCTCCGCGAGCGTGACGCCGCATTTGGCGACGGCCGACTTGATGCGCCCCTTGCGCCCGATCTGGCAGCTAGGGCCAAGGTAGACATAGCGCTGGGAAAACACCACGCCGCCGATGAACACGCCGTCCTCCAACACCAGATCGCCGTCGGCAATGAGGTTATAGAGGATGTGCGCGCCCTTTTTGACGTGGATGCGCCCGCGGGATTTGACGCTGCCGTTGATCACGGCGTATTCGCCCACGACCAGATCGTGCATGGTGACGATGCTGCCTTCGACGCGCTCTAAATCCTCTATCTCCTTGGGGTTTCTAAGGATATCCTTGCATAGGGGCGGCGCGGGCGGGTTAAGTACGTCCGGCGCGCTGCCCACGACGATCTCGGCCGCGTAGAGCCGCCGGAAGGCGCAGCCCGGTGCCAGGCGCAAAAGCTGGCCGCTGCTCACGGATATGCCCAGCGCGCAGCCGGCGGCGATCGCCACCTCGCGTTCGGCGTCCGCCCAGCGCGCGAGCGTGCAGCCCTCCTCTAGCGTCAGCGTGCCAAGGCAGGCGATGGCGCGAAGCGCCGTCCCCGCGGGCAGGCGCGCGTCCCCCTTGCAGTAGATCTCCTTTGCAAAGGTCTGCGCCCGCGCGGGCGCAAAATCCCGTTTGGCGTAGACCAGCGCGTCCACCTCGTCCGCGAGGATGGGCGGCTCAAGGAGCGTTTCCGCCTTGGACAGGCGAATCATGCCGCTGCCGTCGTAGGTGGAAAGCCCGCGCTCCATAAGGGCGATGAAGGCCTGGGAAAAATAGCGCGGGTTGCGCAGGTTGTTGTTTTTCACCACGAGGGAATGCACCTTGTCCGTATCCAGCGAAACGCGGGCGAGCAGAAAGGGGAACAGCAGCAGCACGAGGAAGATGAGGGTCAGCACAACAAGAAGGATCATGCCCTTGCCCCCTCCTGCGCCGCAGCTGCCTCCGCCTGCGCCTGCGCTTCTTTATTAAAGCGCTCGGTCTTAGCCCAGGTTACGGAGCGGCGGGACACCGCGTCCACCACCGCGTCCACAAAGCCGCAGCTGATCTGCCACATATAGAAGTAGAAGCTAAAGCACAGCAGCGGCAGCAGCAGCACCTCCTTGGTCATGCCGTCGAGCATCGCGCCCGCGGCGATCTCGTAGAAGGGCGCAAAGTTGCCCCACGCGTTATAGATGCCGATAAAGAGCAGCACGAACCATCCCGAAAGGATGTTCATCTCGCCCAGAAAGAACAGCGCAAGGCAGTCGAGGTTCGCAAGCCCCAACAAAAAGGGCATGGCGTAGACCAACAGCAGCAGCATCCCGTCCACGCGCTCGGGAAGCGTGAGGGTATCCGAAAAGATCACGCGGAAGAAGTGCCGAAAGAGCACCTCGTTGTGCCCGCGCGACCAGCGGCGTATCTGCTTGCCGCGCACCTGCCACGTTTCGGGCGATTCCTCGTAGCACTCGGCGCTGTTGTCGTATACGACGATCCAGCCCTTGGTGTAGATGCGGTAGGTAAGCTCGGTATCCTCTGCAAGCACGCGCGTGTCAAAGCCGCCCGTTTCCAATATGATATCCTTGCGAAAGCCGCCCACCGTGCCGCCGTACTGCGGCACCATGCCAAGGTTGTAGCGCGCCTGCTGATCCACCTGATACCCGCCCGAGCGCTCAAGATTCAATAAGCCCGTCAGGATGTTGACGTTGGGGTTTACCGGGATCACGCGCCCCATGACCGCGCCCACCTCCGGGTCCTCAAAGGCCATGGCGAGCTTTTTGAGCAGGTTGCGGGAGGGGCGGTAGTCCGCGTCGAACACGATGATGATCTCGCCGGTTGAGATGGCCATGGCGTCGTTGAGCCCCACGGGCTTGCCGCGATCCTTCTGTTCGATGCGGTGCAGGGGCTTAATAAAGGGGTAGCGGTGGTGGTAATCGTCCAGCATCCGACCCGTGGCGTCGTTGGAATGGTCGTTGATGGGGATGATCTCCATCTTGTCCTGGTCATAGTCGCAGCGCAGCAGCGCTTCCAAGACGTTTTTTAGCACCAGCTCCTCGTTGTGCATGGGGATGAGCACGGATATGCGCGGCAGGTCGCTGTCGTACACGTCCCGATACGAGATGCGCTGCTCGCCGTAAAGACGGTTGTAGGTAAAGATGAAATGCCGTACGCCGTAGAGCAGCATCAGGCAGATGGTGATGATAAAATAGATCTTGAGTATCGTTACGACCATGCCCACTGCGACCTCCCTTCCGGCGAGTTGTACTGTTCGCTGACCTTCTTGGCGAAGAAGGCGTACAGCGTCACCATATGGATGAAATCGAACAGCACGCCGAAGGTGAAAAAGAGCGTGGCCATATATAAGGAAGAACAAAAATACAAAAAACACAGATACACCACATACCGCACGGCGTTATAGAGCATCATCACGGCGACCTGCACGAGTATGGCGACAAGGCGCGCCACGATGTTCGCCCGCATCAGCGCGAGCGCAACGCCAAAAAGCGCCGGGAGGATGATCCAAAGCGCCGCGGCCTGCACCATATAGAGCTGGGAATAGGTGCTTAGCGTATACGGAAAATGTTCCGGGAAGAACAGGAAAAACAAACACGAGATCAGCAGCACATACAGCCCCATGCAGCAATAGATCATCAGCGGGCGGGAATTGCGCCGCGCCTGGCTGACGATGGGAATGGCGACGACGGTCAAAAGACCCGCGATGAGCGCGTGCGTGTAGGAGGGGAGGGAGCCGGGCAGCGCAAGATAAAACACGCCACCCAAATGGGGCAGAAAGGGCGTGGAGAGCATGGAGACGCTCTCGCCCGTGACGGATGCGACGATATTGCCCGCCCACACGCACAAGGCGCGCGTGATGGGGGAATAGAACAGCACGAAAACGAGCACGACGGGCAGCACGCAAAGCAGCGCGAATACGGACGTATTACCGACGGTCGCCGTAAAGTGGCGATAGTCCCGTGCATAAAAGATCATATCTTTTTTAGGGGTGACGCCGCGGTTTGCCATACATGCCCCTTCCTGCCGTGTCATGCGCACAGCAGCCTGCGCGACAAGCTTTGGTTCCGGTATATATCTATACACAGTAAGTATACCATATTCGCAATGCGCTGGGTATCACAAAAAGACAAAATTTTTCAGTGATATGATATAAGAAGATGCAATGCTATATGATTACATAATATATAGCGGGGGCAAAAAGCAGCGCCGCTCTTGAAAACGGCGGCGCAAGATGCCTTGGCGCTGTTGACAAGGGAGGAAAATGACGATATTCTACCTATATAAGATTGCGGCATAGGCTTGCTATACAGGCTTGATCGACTTGCTTGAGGCGAATCCTTCGCAGACAGGAGCTACGCGCTATGAAACAGAGCTTGAAAAAGATTCTCATCGTATTTGGCACAAGGCCGGAGGCCATCAAGATGTGCCCGCTGGTCAAGGAGATGCAGTCGCGCGGCAGCATGGAGGTCAAGGTCTGCGTCACGGGGCAGCACAGGGAGATGCTCCAGCAGGTGCTGGACGTTTTTGAGGTGACGCCGGACTATTCGCTGGATATCATGCAGCCGGGTCAGTCCCTTTTTGACGTGACGAGCCGCGCGCTGACCTCTATGGAGGGCGTGCTGCGGACGTATCAGCCCGATCTCGTATTCGTGCACGGCGATACGACGACGGCGTTTGCGACCAGCCTCGCCTGCTTTTATTTGCAGATCCCCGTGGCGCATGTGGAAGCGGGGCTGCGCACCAAGAATATTTATTCGCCCTTCCCCGAAGAGTACAACCGCCAGGCGATCAGCCTGATCGCCCGCTATAACTTCGCGCCCACCCAGATGGCGCGCTATAATTTGCGCCTTGAGGGCAGAGCCTTTGATTCCATCTTCGTCACCGGCAACACGGGCATTGACGCGCTGCGCTATACCGTGCGGGACGATTATAAGAGCGAGCTGCTGGATTGGGCGGCGGGGAGCCGGCTGCTCGTGCTTACGGCGCACCGCCGGGAGAATCTTGGCGAGAGCATGCGCCGCATGTTCCATGCCATCCGCCGGGTGCTGGACAGCTACGACGACGTCAAGGCCGTGTATCCCGTGCACATGAACCCGCTGGTGCAAAAGGCGGCGGCGGAAGCCTTCAGCGACTGCGACAGGATGCGGCTGGTGGCGCCGCTGGACGTGGTGGCGTTCCACAACCTGATGAGCCGCGCCTACTTTATCCTTACGGACAGCGGCGGCATACAGGAGGAGGCGCCAAGCCTCGGCAAGCCCGTGCTGGTCATGCGGGACACCACGGAGCGGCCGGAGGGCGTGGAGGCGGGCACGCTGCGCCTTGTGGGCACGGATGAGGAGATCATTTACTGCGCGTGCAGGCAGCTGTTGGACGACCCGGAGGAATACGCCTCCATGAGCAAGGCGAAAAACCCCTACGGCGACGGGCACGCCTCCGCGCGGATCGCGGTGATCGTGGAACAGCAGCTGCATGTAAACGACAGGGAATAATCGATCCATAAGCGATAAAGAAGCAACGACGGCGAAGCCGCTTTGCGCACAGGGCAGGGCGGCTTTTTTGTATGCCAATATGCGCCAAAGCGCTTAAAAATGTCCAGTCGATGAATAAAGTGATAAGGGTTTGTTAACCTTCCCGCCCGCGCGTGGACGCTGAAAAAGGCGGATGCTACAATGGCGGTGAGTAAACATGCAATATATATAGGTTCATCGATTGCGGCGAGGGGGTTGTCAGGATGAAAAAACTGCTGAGTCTGGCATTGGCGCTGACGCTGGTATGCGGGTTTGCGGCTTCGGCGCAGGCCGTGACATGGGGGGAGCCGTCCGCGGCTGTCGCTGCGGCGCCCATCAGCATAGAGGTTGTGAAGCTGGGGATCAATCGCGGCGTGACGGGCGGGGAATACTATACGGTGCTTGAGGACGGCGCGGCGTATCCCTATTCCACCGTCTACTATGCCGTCAAGCTCGTCCTGCCCTCCTACGAGGCTGTCAACGCCAATTACAACACGACGGAATTCTATAACGGCAGCAAGCTGAGCGTGTCGTTGAGCTATACCAACCTTTCTAGCGAGGTCAAGACCTCCGTAGACGTGTATCTTTCCGAGCGGACGCAGACGCTTTGGTACAACAAAAAGAACAAGGCGTTTGAGGAGAGCTGGGTGCCCTCTGTCAGCAACAACTGCGGCTGCGGCGACGCGCACATCCTTTCCTCCACCACCGCCAACAAGGGCGAGGTGTCGGTCAAGGCGTGCCTGAGCTATACGGGCAAGCTGGAGGCCGTCCGATTGAAGGACGGCTATACGATAGAGAAAAAGACCTTCTACGGCGTGCGCCCCTGCCTGAACTGCCCCGCCGTCAACCTTGAGGGCTTCGCGGTCAATTCCGACTGCGCGGCAAACGGCGTGTTCTTCACCGTGGACAAAACCGACAAGGTGACGGGCGTCTATGTGTTTGCAAACGGCGCCTGCGCCGTGCAAGATACCTATGAGGGGGCGATGATCCCGGACGCTACGACCCTTTACCATTGGGTCATGGCCGCGCCCGTGCTTTGGTGCGCGGAGGATCCCTGCCCGCGCCCCACCTTCGAGCTGGTGGAGCTCAACCGCGGGCAGCCCGTCCGCCGGGACGGCGTGATCGTCAATCCGCAGCAGCTGATCGATCCCGCGCTCTTTACGCAATACTGCGACCAATTCAAGGTCGCCGCGAACCTGCGGGACTGGAACCTCGCCTATTATAAGAGCGACGACGTGTATAAGCCGTGGTCCAGCCTCACCTATCCGTATTACAGGAAGGGCATATCCCCGGGCAACACCGAAATCATCGTGACGGACAAGGAATACTATATGTATCTTGCCAATCCGGGCACGACGCTCGAATATGGCAACATCTACGTCAAGCAGGCGGCCGACACGGGCTCGCATCTGTTCAGGATGCTCTCGGCGCAGCGCGTGGACTGTGACGACGGTGCGCAAAGCTTCCTCAATTCCGCCAATCGCGTGCTGGAGATCATGGGCTTTACCTTCGCGGACGTGGAGGCGGGCACGATCTATATGACGACCAGTCATATCCTCGCCAACTTCGGCCTCTATATCAGCGTTTGCGACACCGCGACATGGAACGAATACACCGCGTCCATCACGACGCTGCCCGTGGCGGAGGTGCCCGCGACAGGCGCCGCCGTTTGCGCGGGAGGCTTGCTGCTGTGCGCCGGGGCGTGCGCGGCCGCCTCCATACGGCGGAAAAGAAGGTAGCGCGAACGCAAAAGCATGATAAAACGGGGCAGGATGCAACATCCTACCCCGTTTTTTTGCGCTTTCTCACTTCGGCCTTACGCCTGGATGAACTCCTTCAAAAACACCATCTCCAGCGCTTCGCCCGGCAGCGTAAGGCTGCCGATATCCCGATAGCCCATCAGGCGGTAGAAATTCTGCGCGGTGTTGAGCGACGACGTGGTCAGCATCACGCGCTTATAGCCGTCCTCCTGCATCAGCGCCTCCCATTTGCCGATGATCTCACCGGCGTAGCCCTTGCTGCGGTGCGCGGGCGCGACGTACAGCTTGTGCATGAAGGGTATGGCGTCCTTATAAAGACCAAAGAGCAGATAGCCGCGAAAATCCGCAGCCTCCTCGGCGATCACCACATGCGCGCGATAGGCGGCGTGGCGTGCGTTGGATAAGAACGCATCTTCACGCAGCGCGGGGATGTTCTCAAAATCCTCGGCGTTTGCAAAGCGAACAAGTATATCTTCGGATATCATGGATATGATCTCCTCCCACACATAGAATCTGGGAATAGTATAGCAAGGTCGGTATGCCTCTGTCCAGCAAAATGTGAAAAGAGAGCACGCTTGGGACGGCGTTATTTCTCGTACAGCTTGAACTTTCGCACGGCGTTGTGGAGCACCGTGGCCTGCGCGCAAAACTGCTCGCTGGCGGCGGCGTTTTCCTCGGCGGTGGCGGAATTGGTCTGCGCCACGTCCGCGATCTGCGCGACCCCCTCCTGAATGGATGAAAGCGTGCTGACCTCGCTTTGCGTCGCGCCCGCGATCTCTTGGGCGAGGGCGGAAATGCGCGCGATGCTTGCGCGGATGCTGTCCAAGGAGGCGGCGGTGCTTTGCACCAGCGCCCCGCCGTCGCCGACGCGGCTTTGCGAATCCGTGATGAGGGCGGCGGTGGATTTGGCGGCGGCGGCGGATT
>JAUNJX010000085.1 GCA_030533005.1 Clostridia bacterium
CGTCGTAAAGCTCGTCCACACCTTCCTCCAAATCCGCTGTGCCCTTATAAAGATCTTTGCCGTTATGCGCCAGCTCCGCGCTGCCCGAGGCGATCTTCCGCAGGCCGATGCGAAACTCCTGCACGCCGCTCGAAAGCTTCCCGGCACCGGAGGAAAGCTGTGAGACGCCGGACAGAAGTTGGGTAAGCATCTGCTGGCTTGCATTTTGATAGGTCAATAAGATCACGGCTTGTATATTGGCAAGCCGCACGGGGTCGCTGACCCCAAGCACCCTGGCCACTAACGCCGTCGTGGCTTTGGCATATTGCAGCGCGCCGGAGGAATCCGCCGCCTGTGCGCTCAGCTGTCCTTGCAACGTCCCTACGCCGCCCGCCAGCTCCCGCGCACCGGCAGCCAGATCGTCCGCACCCTTTACCGCCTCCAATAAGCCGGAATGCAGGATGGCTACGCCATTGACGTATTCGTTCGTGCCCTCCCGAAGCTCCTGTACGCCATCCTGAAGCTCCTTGACACCGTCTACATATTCCCCTACGCCGTCGGAAAGCTCCACCGTGCCATCGTAAATCTCGTCCGTCGCTTCCGCAAGGTCGTCTATGCCGTCCACAAGCTCTTGCACATCATCCAATGACGAAAGGCTTTGCTCGTCTACAATGCCCGTCATGGCCAAAAACATGATGCCATCCATCTCGAAATTTTCCACGTTGGCATACACGCTAAGACCATCCTGTATATCCTCGGCGTCCTCCAGCCCCAGACTTTCCTGCAAGCCCGGATGCAGTATACCCATGACGCTTACCGTACCGCCGCCCGCGCGCACCTGTCCGTTATCCGCCTGTATCATGGAAAAGCTTTCGTTGAGCGTCATGATGCAAACGACCGAAAACGGCGTGTACAGCGTGACCGGTTCACCGTCCACCATTTGCACAGACTTGGCATGATTCTGCGTGCGTATTTCGATGCCCACATGACCGCTTTGACCGCGCAGCGCTTTCGCGTCTATGGGCTTACCGTCCAGCGTATACGCGATGGATACGGAGATGGGCGGCGTGGCATGCCCCGTACCCTGATAGCACACATCGTCGCCGTCTGCCCGAAACGTGACCGCATTGCCGTCGATCTGCGGCTTGTCATTGCCCAGCACGTTGCTGATGTCCGTAAGTGTCGTATGATCGGTAAGAGCCGCTTCCCCGCCGCTGTTGGTCAAATAGACGCTCGCAATGATGGAGGTAGGGCGGCCGTCTGCCGACAAGTCCACATACACGCTTTCGCTGCGCGTTTTTTCATATTCTTCGGCGCCAAAGGCATGCGCCGGCAGCAAAACCGTCGCCACGGCCAATGTCATGGCAATGATGCGCATCCATTGGGTTTGCTTCCATCTGTGCATTCTGGGTTTTGCTCCTTTCCTTTTATTCTGCGCTTTTTAGCGATTCCACCATATCGATTGCGCGCACCTTGCGCCGCATCATCACATTCACGATCAGAGAAAACACGATCGTCAGGAAAAAGGAATACACGAAGCTCATCGTATCCGCCGTGCGTACGAACATCACCATATCCACCTCGCAGGTCTTGATGATGAAGGCGTGCATGTATCTTCCGAACAGCAGGCCCACCGCCGCGCCTATGACTGCCAGCGTGTTATTCTCCCTGAAAATATAATCATACATCTCCGTGTCATAAAAGCCAAGTACCCGAAGCGTTGCAAGCTCTCTTTTTCGCTCCTCTATGTTGATGTTGGTCAAATTGAGCATGACCACAAAGGTAAGCAGCGCCGAACCCACGATCAGCACCGCCACGATGTAATTGAGGATGCCCAGCACGTTGTTCATATCCTCCATGGTGGTGCTTAAGGTCTTTACGGTATACATACGCTGATCCTGCAAAAGCTCCTCGACAGCCTCGTCCGTCCGCACGGCGTCCACACCCTCCTTGAGCGAGATCAGGCTGCCGTTATATTCCATGGTGCTTCCAAACACCTTTTCATAATAGGTATCCGTCATATAGACATAATGAAACACATAGTTTTCCACGACGTCCGAAACGATAACGTCGTATTCCTTGCCGCTTTTGATGACGGTGAACGTGTCTCCCGGGCGAAGGGAAAACGTATCAGCCAGCTTTTCCGTTACGATGGCGCCGTCGTCGCTGAGCGTGCGGATCTCCCCATGGTTAAGCAAATTGATCTTTCCTTGCAAGGCGTCATTGTCCCGCACGCCCATTACATGCACACTGCTCATCCGCTTATCCTTGTGCGACGCGTCGCAGGTCACATCCGAACAAAAGACGACGGAATCAATGCATGCCCATGCCGGATTTTGCGTGATCAGCTCCTCTACCTCCTCATATGGCATGGAATCGTAGGTATATGCCTGCAGATCCATATTCCAAATGCCGGAGAACTGTTTTTCCGTAATGCCAAAGATGGAATCGTTCAATCCAAAGCCCGTAACCAACAGCGAGCAGCTCCCCGCGATGCCGATCACGCTCATAAAAAAGCGCTTCTTATAACGCAGGATATTCCGCGCCGTCACCTTGGCCGTAAAGTTCATATGATTCCAGATAAAACCAACGTATTCCAGGAAAACACGCTTGCCCGCCTTGGGCGCCTTGGGACGCATAAGCGTCGCAGGCACCTCCTTAAGAGCCGCGTGCGCCGCGGAAAGCGTAGCGCTGCCCGTGCAGGCGGCGGAGGCCATGATTGCCGCGGCCGCAATATCCAGCCTAAAGGGCGTACGGATCGTAGGGATCCTGTACATGATGCCGTAGGCACTCAGGATCACCGTAGGCAGCAGCCAAAAGCCGATTATACACCCCAGCAGGCTGCCGCTGACGCAGGCAAGCATCGCGTAGGTCATGTATTTTGCCATGATCACGCCCTGTCCGTAACCCAACGCCTTTAGCGTCCCCATCTCTATGCGCTGTTCCTCCACCATGCGGGTCATGGTAGTAAGGCTCACCAGCGCCGCAACAATAAAGAAGATCAGCGGGAAAACATCCCCAACGGCGCCTATGCGCTCCGTATTGGACTCGTAGTCGTCATAGCCCGGGTTTGCGGAGCGATCCTCCACATACCACGTTCCCTCCTGCATGTCGCCATAGGCTTCGATGCGCTCGATCACGCGATCCACCCTATCCTTGTAATTCGCGGAAAAGGCCGAATCCACATCCGGATTTTTGACCAGCACCTCTGCGGACGTATAGGTCGCGCGCAGCATACCCATCATAGGCAGCCGGTTTCGCAGCTTCATCACCGCGTTGCCCGAAACGTAGGCGAAACCCATCGAGCGCCCGTTGCCGATGCTGCTGTTGCCCCGTTCATAAAGGCCAACATATTTCGGGCTGTATACAAAGCCTACTACCCTGAAATATACGTTGCCCGCCTTCCCTTGGAATTCCACCTCATCGCCAAGGGACAGGGAATAATCCTCCAGCAGCAGCGCGTCCAAGGCGATCTCCGCATCATCCTGCGGCAGCCTTCCGCTATAAATCTCCAGCAGGTCAATCCCCTGCTCCGGCGCTTCATCGATATCGTAGCTTGCACGCATGGCAAAGACGCCGCCGCTCTTTTCCTTCTGCTCCTTGATGGGCATGGAACGCACGCTCAAATTGATCTCCTCGTCGTTATAGAGCAGCATCGCGTCCGCCTGCAGGGTGGGCTGCACACATTCCACGTCCTCTATGGCGCGCATCGCCTTGATATCATCCTTGGTAAGCCCTTTGGAGCTCATCACGGTAATATCCGCCATGCGGCTATTTTTGAACAGTTCGTCGCCCGCCTCCTGCATGTCGGGGCCTGTTGCGCGGATGCCGGCAAAAAAGGCCGTGCCTAAAGCGCAGATCGCAAAAATGGACAGGAATCTTGTTCCAGTCCTTTTGATCTCACACAGCAGATTTTTCACCAACAACGTATTCTTCATTTTACCATTCGATCTTTTCGATGGGCGTGGGCGTTGGATTATCCACAATGCCCGACAC
>JAUNJX010000086.1 GCA_030533005.1 Clostridia bacterium
ACCCCCGACCTTCTGGTCCGTAGCCAAACGCTCTATCCAGCTGAGCCAAGGGCGCACATGAAAAAAGATGTTATCTCCTTAACGCTTGATGATTATAGCGCATCGGCGGGAGAATGTCAAGGCAAAAGCTTTGGCTTTGCCACGGGTTTGCGCCGCACCGGATATACAAGGCCAGAGAGAAATTGCGGGCTGCGCTTAAAGCCGCTGCACGCCGTCGCTGTAGACGGCGTGCAGGCTGTGCGGATCGGCGGCGCAGATGAGACGCTCCAGCCGCTCTGGCAGCGTAAGAGGCTGCAGGGTGGGGCAGAGCAGCGCGTCGGTGAGGATCTGCGCGTGGAGCCTTTCGCCCGCGCGGAAGCCGGAGGGAACGCCAAAGTAGGCAGCGCCCGCCGTTGTGGCAAGGTAAAAGGCTTCATGGAAGCGAAGAAAATCATCCTGTCCCTGCGATTCGATCCAGCGCTGCTTGGACATGCGGATGGCCATGGTGAGGGCGTCCGCCATGTTAAGCTGCACGCCGCCCGCGATATCCGTACCCATGACGACCTGCACGCCCTCTTGGAGCGCGCGGCGCACAGGGGCGATCCCGCTGCGGATGTTGACGTTGGAATCGGGGCAGTGCACCATAAAAACGCCCGCCTCCCGCATGGCGGCGCGCTCCCGCGCGTCGGAGTGGACGCAGTGCGCCATGAGCGTGCCCTGCTTCCAAAGACCGTACTTTGCGTAGGTCTGCCAGTATTGTGCGCAGTCCGGATGCAGCTCTTTGACCCATGCGATCTCGTTGTCGTTTTCGGAAAGGTGGGACTGTACGGGCAGGTCGCGTTCCCGCGCGAGCTTGCCCAGTGCCGCCATCAGCTCGTCTGTGCAGGCAGGGGTGAAGCGCGGCGTGAGAATGGGCTTGACGAGGCGGAAATTCCCGCATGCGTCCAGCCAACGAAGCGTCTCCCGGATGGATTCGCCCGTGCTCTCTTGGAGGCTCTTTCCGCTGTTTCGATCCATGTTTACCTTGCCCACAAGACCCGTTACGCCAGCTTTTTCCAATTCCTCCATGAGGATGAGGGTCGCGTCCGTGTGGAGGCTGGAAAACATGCATACGCGGGTGGTGCCGCGCTTGATCAGCTCCTGGGCAAGCTGCCGGTAGACGCGGCGGGCAAAGTCCGTGTCCGCAAACATGGCCTCCGTGGGGAAAGCGTAGTCGTTCAGCCAGTCGATGAGCTGTAAATCGCCGCCCAAGCCCATCATGGGATACTGCGGGGCGTGCAGGTGCATATCGGCAAAGGCGGGCGTGAGGATGGCGTCGCCGTAATCCTCCAGCGCCGCGTTCTGATATTGTGCGGGCAGCGTGTCAAATACGCCCTGTATAACGCCGTCCTCCATCACAAGATACGCGTTTTCCCGAGAGACAAAGCCGCTTTTTTCGGCATGGATGATGTTTGCTTTGATGGCTTGGAGCATGGGAATATCCTTTCATTTCGTGTTGCTGTATGTCGTTTTAGGATAGGGCTTCGTTGAGGCGCTGCAAGGCTTCCGGGCTGTCGATATCCCAAAGCTCGCACGGGTGATCCGCTTGGCAGGTGCGCACGGCTTCGGGGTGGGTGCGAAGCACCCTGCCGCCGCCCGTGTCGCCCGTGAGCGCGCGCAGTTCGTCAAAATATTTCCCGGGAAACCATACCGGGTTTCCCACCGTGTCGCCATACCCGAGACGCACGATGCAGCTTGGATGCGCTTGCCCCATATCCAGCAGCCGCAGGACGCTTGCCCTTGTGAGTGCCGGCTGGTCGCCGACGAGAAACAGCGCCGCGTCCACGCCGCCCAACGCGTCCAGCCCCAGCCGTATGGTGCGGCTGACGCCGTCCTGCGGGCGCTCGTTTAGAATGGCCGTAAAGCCCCGCGCGGCGGCCTCTTGGAGCACCTCGTCCGTGCCTGAGACGACGGCCACGGCGCATAGCCGCTCCGCCGGTATCGCGTTCATGGCGCAAGCATAGACGGGCTTGCCTTGATAGGCAAGCAGCAGCTTATTTTCGCCAAAGCGGGAGGAAACGCCCGCGGCCATGAGGATGCAGCCGGTTTTCATCGCAGCGCGCGATAGCCCTTGCGCGGGATGTAGCGACCCGTGCCTTCGGCGATGAGCGCACCGTTATCCACCACCTGCTTGCCGTTGAGGATCACGTCCCGGGCGCGCCCCTTGAGGGTGAGGCCGGCGTAAATGGTGTTATCGCAATTGTATGCGTGGTTGGTATCCGTAAGAAGCGTTTCGCAGTCCGGTTCCCAGATCACCACGTCCGCAGCCTTTCCCGAAGCGATCGCGCCGTGTTCGCGCATGCCAAAGAGAGCGGCGGCGTTGGCGGAGAGCAGGCGCACCATCTGTTCCATGCTGATGCGGCCTTGGCATACGCCCAGGGTGTAGAGCAGCTGTCCTCTGTGCTGCACGCCCGCCGCGCCGTTGGGGGTCATGGAAAAATCATCCTTGCCGCGGGATTTTTGCGCCATGGTAAAGGAACAGTGATCCGTGCCGATGGCGTCGATGTCGTTATCCTGCAGCGCCTGCGTAATGGCGGCTCTGTCCATGGGCTTGCGAATGGGAGGGCTCATGATGAATTTCAGGCCGTCGGGCTGGTCATAGCACGCGTCCGTGAGGGTAAAATACTGGGGACAGGATTCAAGATACACCTCCTGCCCGCGCGCGCGGGCGCGCTTGGCCTCAGCTAAGCCCTCCGCCGTGGAAAGATGCACCACATAGGCGGGCGCATGGGCAAGCTCGGCGATGCGCATGTATCTGGCCACCGCCTCCGCCTCCACGGGCGCCGGGCGGGAAAGGGCGTGCCCCATGGGGGAAAGTATGCCTTTTGCCTTGGTTTCGGCGATCATGCGGCGCAGCACGTCCCAGTTTTCACAGTGTACGCCGATCAGCGCGCCGTATTGCTTGGCCTCTTGGAGCGCCGCGTAGATCTCGCCGTCGTCCACCTTGAGCCCGTCGTACACCATATACATTTTATAGGAAGTAACGCCCTGCGCGGTCATATCGCGCATCTCCTTGCGGATGCTCTCGTCCCAGCGGGCGATGGTCATGTGGAAGCCGTAATTGCAGCTTGCGCCCTGCGCCTTTTGGTGCCATAGGTCAAGCCCCTCCTGCATGGTCTGCTCGCGCTCGGGCGTGGCAAAATCCAGCACGCAGGTGGTGCCGCCTAAGATCGCCGCCCTGCTGCCCGTCACAAAATTATCCGCCGTGACCGTAAAGCCGAGATCCAGATCAAAGTGCGTGTGCGTGTCGATAAAGCCGGGCAGGATATAGCAGCCCGCCGCGTCGATGACCTTTGCGCCGGACGCCGAAAGGCTTTCGCCCACCGCACTGATCCTGTCGTTTTCAATAAGAACGTCCGCCTTCTTGCTTCCGTCGCCGTTGACCACAGTACCGTTTTGAATGAGGATACGCATAGTTCTGCCTCCCGCTGCTGTATTTGCGTTGGATGAAATGAAAAAGGCTGCGAAATCGATAGGAAACCGATCACGCATCCCATAGCTGGCCGATAGGCGGCCTCGTAGAAACGCTTGCGCCGTATCCGCAAGCTTATATGAGCTGACACGGGCATTGTACCACCCGCGGGGCGCTTCTGTCAACGCTCGCGCATGGATTTGGGGCGTTGGCGCACACTATTTTATGATGAAGGAACATCTGCGCATATGGGAATATCGTTACCGGCAGTGGCGCGCCATGCGCTACGGCCGCTATGCCCGCCCCGCATGGTTCGTTGTGCTGCTTGTGCCCGCGCTGCTGCTTTTGCTCCTGCTTGGGGCGCTGCGCGCCTGCGCGAAAAGCCCCGCGCCGCTCGTTACGCCCACACCCATGCCCACGTCGACGCCTGCGCCAACGATTACGCCGACGCCCACACTTGCGCCCACGCC
>JAUNJX010000002.1 GCA_030533005.1 Clostridia bacterium
ATTACTAATTACTCATTACGAATTACTAATTATTTACACGTCTAAATCCACGGCTGCGACCAGCTTGGAATTTTGCTCGATAAATTCCCGCCGCGGCTCCACCTTGTCGCCCATAAGCACGGTGAATATTTCGTCGGCGCGCATGGCGTCGTCAAGTGTCACGCGCAGCATGATGCGGTTGTCCGGATCCATGGTGGTTTCCCACAGCTGATCGGGATTCATCTCGCCAAGACCCTTGTAGCGCTGGATGGAGGGTTTCGGGTCGCGGCCGATTTCGGTAAGGAGCTGGTTGAGCTCCTCGTCGGAATAGGCGTACCAGACGTTCTTGTTGCGGGTGATCTTGAAAAGCGGCGGCTGCGCTACATACACATACCCTTCGTCGATGAGCGGCCGCATGTGCCGGTAGAAGAAGGTCAGCATGAGTATGCGTATATGGCTGCCGTCCACGTCCGCATCCGTCATGCAGACGATCTTGTGATAGCGAAGCTTGGATACGTCAAAATCCGAATCGATGCCGCCGCCGAAGGCTGTAATCATGGCGCGTATCTCATCGTTGGCCAGTATCCTGTCCAGCCGCGTCTTTTCGACGTTCAATATCTTGCCGCGCAGCGGCAGGATCGCCTGAAAATCTGGATCGCGCCCCTGCTTGGCGCTGCCGCCTGCGGAATCGCCCTCGACTAAGAATATCTCGCACTTGGCGGGGTCTGACTGGTTGCAGTCCGCCAGCTTGCCGGGCAGCGACGTAGAATCGAGCGCGGATTTCCGCCGTGTAAGCTCGCGCGCCTTTCTTGCGGCGTCCCGCGCGCGGCTTGCCATGAGGCACTTGTCGAGTATGAGCTTTGCGATCTGCGGATTCTCCTCCAAAAACTCGCTAAGCCCCCGCCCTACGGTGTTGTCAACCAGCACCCGGATATAGGCGTTGCCAAGCTTGGTCTTGGTTTGCCCTTCAAACTGCGGCTCGGTAAGCTTGACGCTGACGATGGCGGAAAGCCCCTCGCGCGCGTCCTCGCCGGATAGGTTGGTATCGGCGTCCTTGAGGAAATTGTGCTTGCGCGCATAATCGTTGATAACGCGGGTGAGCGCCGTGCGGAAGCCCACCAGATGCGCGCCGCCGTCGATGGTGTTGATGTTGTTGGCGAAGGTGAACACGTTTTCGGAATACCCGTCGTTATACTGCATGGCCACCTCGACGGTCGCCACCTCCTGCTTCTCCGGCTCGTTCTTGGACGCCTCGAAGTAGATGGGGGGCGTGTGAAGGGGGTCTTTATTCTTGTTGATATGCTCCACGAAGGAGATGATGCCGCCCTCGTAGCAGTAGCTTTTCTTTTTCTCGTTGCGCTCGTCCGTGATGGTGATGCGAATACCCTTGTTCAAAAACGCCAGCTCCCGCATGCGTTCGCACATGGCGTCAAAATCGTAATTGACCTCGTCAAATACGTCCTTGTCCGCCATATAGGTGATGGAGGTGCCGGTTTCCTCCTCGCCGCACGCCCGCGTGACATGCACGTCGCATTTGGGCTTGCCGTAGGCGTATTCCTGCTCATACACCTTGCCGCCGCGGCGCACCTCGACGTGCAGCCATTCGGCAAGGGCGTTGACGACGGACAGACCCACGCCATGCAGGCCGCCGGAAACCTTGTAGCCGGAGCCGCCGAATTTGCCGCCCGCGTGCAGCACGGTCATGGCAACCTCCAGCGCGCTCTTTTTCATCTTTTCATGGTAATCTACGGGGATACCGCGCCCGTTATCCGTTTCGGTGAGCGAATTATCCGGATGGATGGTGATCTCGATATGATCGCAATAGCCCGCGAGCGCCTCGTCGATGGAGTTATCCACAAGCTCCTTGACCAGATGGTTCAGCCCCCGCACATCCGTGGAGCCGATATACATGCCGGGTCTGCGGCGCACGGCCTCCAGCCCCTCCAATACCTGTATCTGGTTGGCGTTGTATTCCGCCCCTTCCGTTTTGGGTTGGTTCAGATCGTTGATGTTTTCTTCCATACGTCCCTTTTCCTTACTGTATTCCTTGCTATATTCTCCGCGGCCCCGCGGGGCTGCGCGGTTTATGCATGCATGCCGCTTTTATTCGTTCCTAAGGCACAAACGCTCCGATGAAATGGGGGAAGCGTATACCTGATACCGTCCGTTTTTTTCGCACAGCAGCAGCGTTTTTTCCACGCCCTCCACCGCCTGTATCCTGCCGCCGCCTATGGCCTTGGAGATGGTGCGGCGGGTATCCTTGGAGGCTGTGGCGGTAGCTTTAGGCAAAATGCAAATGATATCCTCGTCCAGTACGACCCTGTCTCCGCCTAAAAACATTTTCTTTCCGCTTTCTTTATTGATAGGGGCTTATATTTCCATCGGCGCACCGCCACGCGGTATAATCCGTGAGCCCCGCGCGCTCCAGCCCCGCAAGGCTTGTGCAGGTGATAAAGCTTTGGCAGGCGCGAAGGGCGTCCAGCAGCAGTCTCCCCCGCATGTCGTCAAGCTCTGATAGCACATCGTCCAGCAGCAGCACGGGGTTTTCGCCCGTTTCCGCCCGCAAAAGCTCGATCTGCGAAAGCTTGAGCGACAGCGCGGCCGTGCGCTGCTGCCCCTGCGAGCCGTACACGCGCGCCTCCGCCCCGTCGATGAGCACCGAAAGATCGTCCCGGTGCGGCCCCACGGAGGTAAAGCCGCGGCGAAGATCCTCCCCCACACAGCGGGAAAGGGAATCCATCAGCTTCCCGATTAAAGGATACCCAGTTTCTTCCATTTCTATATTGGGCGCATAAGAAAGCGCAAGCGTTTCCCGTCCGTCCGTCACGGCGCTGTGCAGCGCGTAGCCGTAGGCCTGCAGACGCTGTGCAAACGCGGCGCGCTTTTCCATGATAAACGCGCCGTAGCGGCTCAATTGCTCATCCCAAAGGGAAATGGTATCCAAGCCTGCCGTATCGCTCTTTAAAAGGGCGTTTCGCTGCTTTAAAACGGCGTTATACTGTTGCAGCGTGCGATAGTACGCGGGATAAAGCTGCGAAAGCTCCATATCCACAAACCGCCGCCGCTCCGCAGGCCCCCCTTTGATCAAAGAAAGATCCTCGGGGCTGAACATCACGACGTTTAGCTGCCCCATGAGCTCGGCGGAACGGGTGATCGCCTGCTTGTCAACGTATACCTGCCTGCGTTCTCCCTCTTTAAGCTTGAACTCGATCTCATGCAGGCTTTCGCCGCGCTGGAACTGCACGCCCACATAGGCGCCCGCGCAATCCCGCATGATGAGCTCGCTATCCCGGCTCGTCCGGTGGCTTCTGCCCAATGCGCAAAGAAAGACGGCTTCCACAGCGTTGGTCTTTCCCTGCGCGTTCTCGCCCACGATGACGTTGACGCCGGGGACGGGGGAAAGAGAAAGGCTTTCATAGCTGCGGTATTGATGCAATTTCAAACGCCGTATTTCCACATATGGATTTTACCATAAAACCGCCTGTTTTTCAATATTTGTTTATATATTATAGAAGAAACTATAGCATTATATAGAAAACAAAGGACAGCATAAAAGCTGTCCACATAAAAACCAATTAGGGATTGTCATGGGAGCGCAATTCCTTGTTTGAAAGGCGACGCCTTACGAGAACATCCTCACAGGAAGTATCAGATAGTAATACGCTTCACCCTCCACGGGGCGTACCACGCAGGGGCTTAAATTGGTATTCATGTCAAGATATATGTATTCATCGTCCAAAGCCTTCAATACATCCGTGAAAAATTTTGCGTTGAAGGCGATCTCCAACAGCTCGCCCATGCTTTGCACCTCGATATCTTCGTTGGCCTTGCCGATCTGGGAATCGGCGCTGATCTCAAGGCGCTCCTTTTCAAAGGCGAATTTGACGAGATTGCTCTTTCCCTCGCGGGCGATAAGACCCACGCGATCGATGGTGGAAAGAAGCTCGGAACGGTTGACGCGCACGCGCAGCGTGTGATCCGTGGGCAATATCTGCTTATATTTGATGAATTCACCGTCCAGCAGGCGCGTCGTGATCTTGGTATAGCCCATATCGATCAAAACATGCGTGCGTGAGAAGGTGATGCTTATGACGGTATCCTCGTCGCCCAGAATGCGGCTGATCTCCAGCAGCGATTTTGCGGGCACGACCACGTTCTTTTCCTCGCCCTCCGAAATGCCGCGCTTGATCATGGCGAGCCTGTAGCCGTCCAGCGCCACCATGTTGATATCGTTTTCCCGTATCTCCACCAAAACGCCTGTGAGAATGGGCTTGCTTTCATCCTGCGCGGTCGCAAAAATGCTTTGGCGTATCATTTCCTTGAAGGTCTTCATGCCAAGCTTGATCATGACCTCCTTCTTGACGGAAGGCATGGAATGATAGTCTTCTATGCGTTCGCCCTGCACGCTGAATTTGGAGCGCCCGCAGGCGATATGCGCCGTGTTCTTTTCCGTGCGGATGGAGAAGGTCTCGCCATCCATCTTATTGACCATTTCCGTAAAGAGCCTGCCCGGGAGCACGATGCCGCCATCCTCCTCCACATCGGCGTTAACGATGGTTTCTACCTGCAAGGATAGATCCGTGCAGCGGAAAAGCACCTCATTGCCGATCGCCTCCACATAAATGCCTTCGAGTATGGCGACGGTGGTGTGTGAGGACAGGGCTTTGGTGACGGTTTTGATGGCCGCATCCAAGATTTTGTGTTCCATGGAAAAACGCATAAGGCTTCATCCCTCTTTCTGCGAAAAATTTATCCACAACATAAAATAGTTTGTATAGTTTTTATTTTAGTTGTTGTTATAGTAGTATGTGTGGAAAAGATGGAAAACCAAACTTTTCGTAACTGTGGACTGGAAAAGGGGAGGGGGATAAGCCTGTTCATAACGTCGGCGAAAGACCCTTGCTTTTCCACATCCTCCTCATTATACACCATTTGCACAAGGAAAACTATCACAATCCACAGAAGATATCCACAGTTTGGTGGAAATATCTACAAAGGTCATTCGTGCTCGTTGCGGATGCGCATTTCAAGATCGCGGAGCGTGGAGGAAAGATTGCTGTCCTCCTTGATGTTCTTTTCGATCTTGGTACAGGCGTTCATGACGGTGGTATGATCCCGGTTGCCGAATTTACGGCCGATGTCCTTTAAGGAGATTTCCATCATGTTTTTGCAAAGATACATGGCGACCTGTCTTGGATAGGTGATATCCATGGTGCGCCGTTGGGAAAGCATGGAGGCGACGTCCACATTATAATAATCCGCCACGGTCTTTTGAATATCCTCGATGGACAATATCTTGGGCTCATAGCCCGGCACAACGCCCTTCAAAACGGAATTTGCCATATCGACGTCGATCTTCTTTTTCGTAAACTGCGAATAGGCAAGCACGCGGTTAAAGCAGCCTTCCAGCTGGCGAATGTTGGAGTTGACCTTTTCCGCTATGAACATCAGCACGTTTTCGCTTACCTCAACATGCTCCTGATGCGCTTTCATTTTTAATATGGCGATACGGGTCTCCAGATCCGGCGGCTGGATATCCGCGATCAAGCCGCCTTCAAAGCGGGAACGCAGCCTTTCCTCCAAGGTGGATAGCTCCATGGGAGGACGGTCGGAATTGAGTATGATTTGCTTGCCGGCGGTATGCAGCGCCTCAAAGGTGTTGAAAAACTCCTCCTGCGTCTGCTTCTTGCCCGCGATGAACTGGATATCGTCCACCATGAGGATATCGGCCTTGCGGTACTTATTGCGAAACTGCGTCATGGAATTGGCGCCGATGGCTTCGATCAGCTCATAGGTAAAGGTCTCGCTCGTGACATAGACGATGTTCATATCGGGAAAGCGATCCGTGATGCGGTTACCCACCGCATGCATCAGATGCGTTTTGCCCAAGCCCACGCCGCCATAGATAAAAAGGGGATTGTAGGCGGAGCTGGGGCTGTCCGCCACAGCCATGGCCGCGGCGTGTGCGAAATTGTTGGAGCTGCCGATGACGAAATTGCTGAAGGTATAACGGGGATTCAACAGAAAATTGCGATCCCTGTCCAGCTCCTCCTCCTCGCTGATATAGGTACGGCGTTCCTCGGGGTCAATAAAAAGAAGGGATAGATCCGTCCCGTTGGTGTTGTTCACGCATCTTTGAATGGTATCGCCAAAAACCGATTGCAGGGTTTTCTTGGCAATGCCGTCGCCGGTCTGCAAAATCAGCGTGTTGTTGTCGATAATGACGGGAGAAAGCGGCGAAATCCAAGTATTATAGCTTACTTCCGTCATGGATTGTGAAAGCGCGGGCTTTGATTTTTCCCAAATGGCAAGCGCTGTGTTCATATAGTTATGACTACCCTTCTATGCAACGATCTGTATACGATCGTACTTAAATAGGATAACAAATTGAAAGAAATGTGACAAGAGACAGAAGCGACCAAATGGTAGAAGGAAAATTTACCCTGTACAACATCTTGTGGGTATAAGCAAAGATTAAAGATATTGCCGGAGCGTGCGTAAATTAACAGCCGCTTTTCCTTGACATTTGGGACGATTCTCTATTATAATCTACTGCGGACGTTTTTGCGGGCGATTTGCTTGCAAAAGCGGGAAAAATGACCTGTGAGGGTTGACCTCCCAAGGTCGCCCTATCATAAATACGCAATAGGAAAGAGGTGCAACCACATGTGGCAAACTTACCAGCCTAAAAAGAGGCAGCGCAAGAAGGTCCACGGCTTCCGTGCCCGTATGAAGACCAAAAACGGCCGGAACGTATTGGCGCGCAGGCGGCTCAAGGGTCGCAAGCAGCTCTCGGCATAAGAGAAGAAACGCGGCAGGGCAAATATCGTTTGCCCTGCGTTTTTCGCTTATACCTAAAGTAAAGAACCAGAGGGACAAGCCGCAAGTATCCTGCGGCAGAAGCACGAAAGTATTGAAACGCTGTTATTCATTGAAGCGGAATAAAAATTTCCGTCGGGTCTATCGAAAGGGCAAATCCGTGCCCGGGTATCAGATGGTACTCATATATGCCCGATCCCGCGAAAAAAAGCTGCATGTGGGGTTATCCGTTTCCAAGAAGCTGGGCAACAGCGTGGTGCGCAATCGCGTCAAACGCCGGTTGAGGGAATCTTTCACCCCGTTGATACCGCGCGTGAAAACCGGATACGACCTTATCTTCATTGCTCGAGAGCCGGTTGTGCACGAAGAATTCCAAAACATTGGCAAGGCAATGCGCAAATTGCTGCGCAGAGCCGATCTTCTTATCGAGGAAGATCAAGGGAAAGAATAATGAAGGATATCGGGAAACGGTTCCTTTTATCTTTGATCAGAGGATACCAGCTCTATATTTCCGGCCTCCATCCGGGATGCTGCCGCTATACGCCCACCTGCTCGCGCTATGCCCTGCAGGCCATCGACCGCTTCGGCGCGCTGCGCGGAAGTCTTTTGGCGATATGGCGCGTTTTGCGCTGCAATCCCTTTTCGCACGGCGGTTATGACCCGGTGCCCGAAACCTTTTCTTTCCCATGCAGAATTAAGAAAGAGAGCATAACGAAAGCATGACGAATTCCTTTTTTTTGACAAAGTGGTTTTTGCTTGGTATGCAATGGATCTACAACAACGTAGGCGATGTGGTGCTCACCATCCTCATCTCCACCCTCGTCATTCGCCTCATCACCGTATTCTCCGACATCAAAACGCGTAAATCCAGCGCCGGCATGGCGCGCATACAGCCCCAGATCCAGCGCTTGCAGGAGCGCTACAAGAACAACCCCCAGAAGCTGCAGCAGGAGCAATCCAAGCTCATGAAGCGCGAAGGGGTCAGCATGTTTGGCAGCTGCCTGCCGCTTTTGATCACCATGCCCATCTTCTTCTGCTTCATCTACGCGTTTCGCGCGTGGGGCTATGAGCATGTGATACAGCTTTTGATCAGCGAGAATCCGGCGGAGCTTTTTGCTTCCACCAAATTCCTTTGGGTGCACAACATCTGGCAGCCGGACAACGGCATGTCCCCCGTCATTCAGGACGCGGCCTCCTTCCTTGCCACCAAGAATCTTGACAAGCTCATCTTCCTCAACAACAATCCTGAGGCATGGCAAAAGCTTGTACAGATGGGTCTTGCCGCCGTATCCGGCACGGGCGCTACGGGCGAAACGCTCTATACGTTCCTGCAGACCCCGGCGGCTATCGCCGCCTACAATACGACCCTGCAGCCCTGCGTGGACATGTACGCGGGACTGAACAACGGCTGGTTCGTGCTGCCCGTGCTCGCGGGCGCGTTGGGTCTTTTGTCCTCGTGGGTATCCATGCGCGGACAGCCCAAGGCCGCCAACGACACAGCGCAAAGCACCAGCAAGGTCATGATGTATATGATGCCTGTCATGTTTTTTGTCGCCTGCTTACAGGCAAGCGCGGCGTTCTCCCTGTACTGGGTGTTCAGCAGCCTCCTGTCCGTAGGCGTAACGTTAGTCATCAACCGTGTTTATAAAATCAACGCCCCGGCAGAGGAGGGTAAAAAAGCATGAGAACTTTGGACGCAACGGGTAAATCCATAGACGAAGCAATCTTTAACGGCCTTAGGGAGCTGGAAATATCCATCGACGAGGTGGATATCGAGATCTTGCAGCAGGAAAGCAAGGGCGTATTGGGCTTTGGCGTGAAGCCGGCCATCGTGCGTCTGATCGAACGCGAGCCCGAAAGCATCACCGTACCCGAATATTTGACAGAGGAAGCCAAGCAGCGCCGCGAGGAGCGCGCCAAGCAGCCCCGTGAGCGCCGTCCCCGCAGGGACGACCGCCCGCGCGACGACCGGCGCAACGACAGACCCCGCGACGACCGTCCCCGCAACGAGCGCCCCAACGGCGAGACCCTCTCGCGCGCGGAGCGTCCGCTTACGGATGAGAACGGCGACAGATTGAACAGCCGCGGCGAATATGTCATCGGCCGGCGCAACGACCGTCCCCGCCGCGAGGAGGAGACGTTTGCCCCCATCGCGCCCAAGGAGCAGATCGACTATACCGTGGAGGCTGCAAAAAGCTGCGAGGGCGCCATTTTCCTCAAGGGCTTGCTGGACGCCATGGGGATTGAGAACGCCGAGGTGCTCGCAAACGTTTCCTATCAGGAGGAGGAGGACATCGCGCTTACGCGCCTTCGCATCAACGCGGAGCATATGGGCGTATTGATCGGCCACAGGGGCGAAACGCTGGACGCGCTGCAATATCTGACCTCGCTGCACGTCAACCGCAGCCGCAAGGAAAAGGGCTATACCCGCGTCACCATCGACACCGAAGGGTATCGGGACAAGCGGGAGGATACGCTCGTACGCCTTGCGCGAAAGGTCGCCTCGCAGGTCAAGGCGACGGGGCGTCCCCGGGCGTTGGAGCCCATGAATCCCTACGAGCGCCGCGTGCTGCACGCCACCCTCCAATCCAACCCCTATGTCACCACCCACAGCGAGGGCGAGGAGCCGTATCGCAGGGTTGTGGTGGAACCCAAGGGAAGATAAGCGCTTCGCTTTCGCAAACCCGGCTTCGCCGCCTTTGCGAGAAAACGGTTTTCTGCTGTTCGCTTCGCTTACGGCCGCAGCAAACCGCAAAGAATGAAATCCTTCGGATTTACAAGCGTCCGCACCGGCAAAGCCGATGCGGACGAATTAGCCTAAAGAGATATGAATGCAGAACCGCGCAGTAGGAAGGGCGAAGCCATTTCTTTGAAAGGAGCAAGCATAATGGATACCATCTTTGCCCCCGCAACGCCCTCGGGCGGCGCGCTGTGCGTGCTGCGCGTGAGCGGGCCGGACAGCCGCCGCGTTTTGCGCGAGGCGTTTTCAGCAAAGGATATGCAGCCCCGCTTTATGACCTACGGGCGGCTTTTGGGCGCGGCGGGCGAAACGCTGGACGTTTGCATGGCCGTGTTTTTTGCCTCCCCGCATAGCTATACGGGCGAGGATATGGCGGAATTCTATCTCCACGGCGGACAGGCCGTGGTAAAGCGGGCGCTCGCGCGCATGACGGCGCTGGGGCTTCGCATAGCGAATCCCGGCGAGTTTACGCAGCGCGCCTTTTTGAACGGCAAGACCGACCTCTCCCGCGCGGAGGCCGTGATGGATGTGATCAACGCGACTGCCGGGCGCGCGGCGGACGCCGCCGTCGAACAGCTTGCGGGCGGCTTGCAAAAGCGCATCACGGACGTGGAGGCGGCGCTGCGCGCAGTACTTGCCGCCCTGGACGCCGCCATCGATTATCCCGAGGAGGTGGAGGAGGACGTGACGGCCGCCCTGCCCGCCGCTTTACAAAGGGCGGCGGCGGACATACGCGCGCTTGCGGAAAACGGTGTAAAAAACCGCGTTCTGCGCGAGGGGGCGAAGGTCGTCATCATCGGCGCGCCCAATGTGGGCAAATCCTCTCTTTTAAACGCGCTGTTGCAGGAGGAGCACGCCATCGTCACGGACGTAGCCGGCACCACGCGGGACGTGCTGCAGTTCGACGCGGATTTTGACGGCGTGCCCGTGCGGCTCTACGACACGGCGGGTCTGCATGAAAGCGTCGACGCGGTGGAGCGTATCGGCATAGAGCGGGCATGGAAGCAGGCGGAAAAGGCCGATCTTTTGCTTGTGGCGCTGGACGCGTCGCGCGCGCTTCGGGCGGAGGAGGAAGCGCTGCTAAAGAGCCTGGGCAAAAGACCTTACTTACTCGTTTTGTGTAAAGCCGATTTGCCCGAGGTGCTCTCGCTATTTGAAGGGACGCTGCCGCGCTACGCAAGCCGCGCGCGCGCCCTGTCCGTAAGCGCCGTGACGGGGGAGGGCATCGGGTATCTAAGAAGCGTCATCGCGCAGCTCGTTTGCCCCGAAAGCGAGGCGCTGGTCACCAACGCGCGGCATATTGCGCTCTTGCAGCGCGCGCTTGCGGCGGTGGAGCAGGCGAAAGCGGCCGCGGACATGGATTGCGCCGCCACGGATATCCGCGAGGCGCTCCTGCATCTGGGCGGCATTACGGGAAGTATCGTGGACGACGCGGTGATCGAGGAGATATTCCGCACTTTTTGCGTCGGAAAATGACGGCGGGAAATATTCGCCTAAATTTCCCATGGAAAGCATGGTATAAATTTGTTATAATAAGCCTTGCATGCGATAAGCGGTGCAAGGCTTTATTTTAAAGGGGTAATAAGCGGATTGAAGGGCTATTTTGCGGGCGAATACGCGGTGATCGTCGTGGGCGCGGGGCACGCGGGCATTGAGGCCGCGCTTGCTTGCGCGCGCATGGGGCTTTCCACCCTTTGTTTGACCATCAATCTGGACGCGGTGGGTCTGATGGCCTGCAACCCTGCCATAGGGGGTACCAGCAAGGGGCATCTCGTGCGCGAGATCGACGCGATGGGCGGCGAAATGGGCTTAGCGACCGACGAGGTTTATTTGCAGCTTCGCATGCTCAACACCGCTAAGGGCTCCGCCGTATGGTCGCTTCGCGCGCAGGCGGACAAGCGCCGCTATCACGAGCGCATGAAGCGCGCGCTGGAGCAGGAGCCGCTTCTTGACCTCAAGATGGGGGAATGCGAACGCCTGCTTACGCAAAACGGAAGGATTTCCGGCGTCGCGGTGACGGGCGGGGCGTATTATACCTGCCGCGCCGTGGTGCTCTGTACCGGCGTGTATCTAAAAAGCCACATCCTCGTGGGCGATTATTTGAAGGAGGCGGGGCCGTCGGGCATGCTAAGAAGCGAATACCTCTCCGCCTCGCTTGAGGCGTTGGGCTTTCCGCTGCGGCGGTTTAAAACGGGCACGCCGCCGCGGGTGCATAAGCGCAGCTTGGATGTAGGGCGTATGGAGCCGCAGCGGGGCGATGTGCCCACGCCGCACTTCTCCTTTATGACGGACCCCGCCGAAAGCCGGGAACAGACGCTGTGCTACCTTACCTATACCAACGCGCGCACGCACGAGATCATTTTAAACAATATCGAGCGCTCCGCCATGTATTCAGGCTTGGTCAAGGGTACGGGCACGCGCTACTGTCCCTCCATCGAGGATAAGATCAAGCGCTTTGCCGATAAGGATCGCCATCAGCTCTTTATCGAGCCGGAGGGCAAAAGCACGGAGGAGATGTATGTGCAGGGCATGAGCACGAGCCTGCCCTATGACGTACAGGTGGATATGCTCCGCACCATCGAGGGTATGGAACGCTGCGAGATCATGCGCCCCGGCTACGCCATCGAATACGACGTGATCGACAGCACGCAGCTTACCACCGGCTTTGAAGCAAAGGACGTGCCGGGGCTGTTCTTTGCCGGCCAGCTAAACGGCAGCTCCGGCTATGAGGAGGCGGCCGCGCAGGGCTTTTTCGCGGGCGTGAACGCGGCGCTTTTTTGTAAGGCGGAACCGCCCTTTCTGCTCAAGCGTTCCGACGCGTATATAGGCGTATTGGTGGACGACCTTGCGACCAAGGGCACCAACGAGCCGTATCGCATGATGACCTCGCGCGCGGAATACCGGCTGCTGCTGCGGCAGGACAACGCGGATTTGAGGCTTACGGAGCGCGCGCGGCGCCTGGGTCTTATTTCCGACGCGCGCTATGACGCGCTTTGCCGCAAGCGCGCGGATATCGAGAAGGCGCAAAAGGCGCTCTCCCGCGTCGTTTCACCCGATGAGGCCATGGGGAAGCTATTGGAAGCAAAGGGCGAAACGCTGCCCGCAAAGCCCGTCCCCATAGGGGATATGATGAAGCGGCGGGGTGTGGGCTACACGGATCTTCTTATGCTTTACGACCTGCCCGAGATCAACGCTGACGCCATGGAGCAGGTGGAGATCATGGCGCGCTACGACGGCTATATCCAGAAGCAAAAGGCGCAGGTGGAGAAATTCCACGACATGGAAAGCGTGCTGCTGCCAAACGATATCGACTATATGGGCATCGAAGGGTTACGCATCGAAGCGCGGCAGAAGCTAAACGCCATGCGGCCGGAGAGCATTGGCCGCGCCGGGCGCATCAGCGGCGTAAGCCCCGCGGACGTGGCGGTGCTCTTGGTGTATCTCAAGGCGCGCGGCGCTATGGAGAAAGCGAATGGATGAGATTTTTCGCAAATGGATACCGGAAGCTTCGGACGAACAGCTTACAAAGCTCAACGTCTATTACGATATGCTCGTTGACTGGAACGGGCGCATGAACCTCACCGCCATCACGGAACGCGAGGAGGTGGCGCAAAAGCATTTTGCGGATTCCCTTTTGCCCGCCTCCCTCATCCCAGAGGGCGCAAGGCTCATTGACGTGGGCACGGGCGCGGGCTTTCCGGGGCTGGTGCTAAAGCTCATGCGGCCGGATATCAAGCTTACCCTGCTCGATTCCCTCAACAAGCGCATTGGCTTTTTGCAGGCCGTGTGCGGCGAACTGGGCTTATCCGATGTAACGTGCATCCATGCGCGGGCGGAGGATGGCGCGCGGGACAAGGCGCTGCGGGAAAGCTTTGACGTGGCGGCGGCGCGCGCCGTGGCGCACACGGCGTTCCTCGCGGAATGGCTGCTGCCCTACCTCAAGGTGGGTGGGCAGGCGCTCTTATATAAGGGGCCGCAGGCGGCGGAGGAGCTAGATGCGGCGGAAAACGCCTGCAAGCTCTTGTGCTGCAAGGCGACGACGCAAAGCTACGACGTGCCATGGGGGGAGCGGTGCGTCGTGCGGCTAAAAAAGCTCGCCCCCACGGACAAGCGGTACCCGCGCAAGGCGGGCGCCAAGGAACATCTATAGCATAACAAAAGCAGGAGGCGGCCATGCCAAAGATCGACATTTTAAGGGAACGCTCCAACATACACGACAAGCTGCTCACGCAGATACCCGTGGCGGACATTCGCCCCAACCCCAGCCAGCCCCGCGCCACCTTTGATACGGAGAGCATCAAGGAGCTTGCGCAGTCCATTTCGGCGGTGGGTCTGATACAGCCCCTCGTTGTGCGGCGCGCCGAAAACGGCTACGAGCTGGTCGCGGGGGAGCGCAGGCTTCGCGCGGTCAAGCTGCTGGGCATGGAGCGGGTCGCCTGCATCGTGCAGGATATGATGGAGGAGCAGTCCGCCATGATCGCGCTGATCGAAAATTTGCAGCGCGAGGATCTCTACTATATGGAGGAGGCGCAATGCTACGAGACGCTCCTTAAGACCTACAACATGACGCAGGAGGAGCTTGCGCGGCGTTTGGGCAAGAGCCAGAGCGCGATTGCCAACAAGCTGCGGCTTTTGCGCCTTGCCCAGCCCGTCAAGGACGCCATGCAGACGGCGAACCTGACCGAGCGGCACGCGCGCGCGCTATTGAAGCTGCAAAACGAGCAGGAGCAGCTTGCCCTCATCAAGCGCATCGGCGACAAGGGTCTTTCCGTCAAGGAGACGGAAAAGCTGGTGGATAAGACGCTGGACGCCCTTTATGATAACCGTGCCGACGGCGCAAAGCCGCGCCCCATGATCGTGCGCATGGTGAAGGACTACAGGCTTTTTATGAACACCATCAATCTGGCCGTGGAGCAGCTGCGCGAGGCGGGCTTTGCCGTGGAGGTCTCGCAGGAGGACTTGCAGGACGGCGTGGATATCGGGATAAGGGTGAAAAGACCAAGCTGACGCTTTCGCGCCGGGTCATGCGACCCGGCGCGAGATTTTCACTTTGCAACTGTGCGCATACGCGCACGGTCGTTGCAAAGCGCAGGGACTGAAATCCTTCGGATTTACACACGCCCGCGCCGGCAAAGCCGGCACGGGCGAATGAAGCCTCCGTCCCCATCGGCTCCCCGGAGATATGAAAGAAAGAGAAGCCTGCCGTGAGCCGACAAGCTTCTTTTTTGCGCAACAAAGGGGGATTGGCAAGGGCGCTCCCTTGACATAGATTCCGGCTCTGACGGCATGTACGTCAGAACGGATGAAAGGCGAAGCCTTACCTACAGCATGGATTGCAGCAGGGGTTGATGTATGTGCCGTCCACATACATGCAGGGATACTTTTTGCTGACCTCCTTGGGCTTGATCTTGTCCAACGCGATGGCGTTCCATGCGATGGCGGCGCGTGCGGATTCCGCCAGCGCCTCCGGTGAGCCGTCGCTTCCGCAGGAGGAAAGGGCGACGCCGCCTTGGGAAAGCGTCTTGCCGTAATCGCGGATCAGATCTTGGATGGGCAGGCCTTCGTTATAACGAAGATAGGTGGTCATGAGCTTGCCAAAGCGCTCGATATCAAAATCCTTGAGCTTTTTGGACTGCCCCATGGCCGCAAGCGCGTTCGCGCCCGGCTCGCTCGTGTTGACATAGGCGAGTATGATGCTCTCGGCCTCCTTGAGCTGGCTTACATATTTGCTGTCGGACGCTGCAAGGCTCGTGGCGCAGAAGGAAAGAGAAAGCAGCAGCACAAGCACAAATGCGGTAGTTTTTCGTATGTTCATGGAAACACCTCCCAAATCGTCTTTCTTTAGAATACTATCATTATAGGGAAAAATATACGCTTTTGCAAGGCGGTTCATAAAAAAGCGGCAAAGGACTTCGGAATTGCAACCCCCGGAAGCCAAAATCGCCCGCACCGGTACAAGGCGAGTTGCCGTTAGGCTAAAATCGCCCGCACCGGCTTTGCCGGTACGGGCGGAGCGTAAATCCGTCAGGATTTCGTACCCTGCCATTCGCAACGCCCGTGAACGAAGTGAACAGTTGCGAATGGAAAAGCTCGCTCCCGATCGGTAGATCGGGAGCGAAAGTGGTTTACCACTGGTGTCTTACAATGGGGTTTCTTGCCGCCGCCACCTCGTCGGGTCTGCCGACGGGCGTGGTGAGGGGCATCTTGTGCATGGCCTCGGGATCGGATAGGGCGATCTGGGCGATCTCCTTCATGGCCTGTACGAAAGCGTCCAGCGTTTCGCGGCTTTCGGTCTCGGTAGGCTCGATCATCATGGCCTCGTGCACGATGAGCGGGAAATAGATCGTGGGCGGATGTACGCCGTAGTCGATCAGTCCCTTGGCGATATCCGAGGTGTGCACGCCCTTTTCGATCATCTCCTCCGTGGGGGTGACGACGCATTCGTGCATGCAGATGCGGTCGTGCGGCAGATCGTATACGCCGCGCAGCATCCCCATGACGTAGTTGGCGTTGAGCACGGCGTTCTGCGCGCCCTCCGTAATGCCCACGCCGCCCATGCTCTCGATGTAGGCAAGGGTCTTGAGCATGACGGAGAAGTTGCCGTAAAACGCCTTTACCTTGCCGACGGAAAGCGGACGGTCATACTCGAGCCTTCCGTGTTCGCCGTCGCGCACCACCACGGGTATGGGAAGGAACTGCGCAAGCTCGGCCGTACAGCCGACCGCGCCGCAGCCGGGGCCGCCGCCGCCGTGCGGGGTGGAGAAGGTCTTGTGGACGTTCAGGTGCAGCACATCAAAGCCCATGTCGCCCGGACGCGCCACGCCCATGACCGCGTTGAAGTTCGCGCCGTCGTAGTAGCACAGGCCGCCCGCGTCATGCACGATCTTGGTGATCTCGAGGATGTTGTGGTCGAAAATGCCCAGCGTGTTGGGGTTGGTGAGCATAAGACCCGCTACGTCCGGCCCCATGGCCGCACGGAGTGCCTCAAGATCGACGCCGCCGTCGGGTGCGGACGCGATCTCGCGGATCTTAAAGCCGGCAAGCGCTGCGGACGCCGGATTGGTGCCGTGCGCGGCGTCGGGTACAACGATGACGGTGCGCTCGTAGTCCTTGCGGTTGTCGTGATAGGCTTTAATAAGGGTAAGACCCGTGTATTCGCCATGCGCGCCCGCCGCAGGCTGCAGCGTGAACGCGGGGAAGCCCGTGATCTTTGCCAACGCCTCGTCGATCATGAGCATCACGTCCACCGCGCCCTGCGTGCAGGATGCGTCCGCATAGGGATGCAGGTTTTCAAACAGCGTTGCGATCTCCTCATTGATCTTGGGATTGTACTTCATGGTGCAGGAGCCAAGCGGGTAGAAGCCGTTGTCCACGCCGTAATTGCGGCGGGAAAGGCCGACGAAATGGCGCACCATGTCCACCTCCGCAAGCTCGGGGAGCTTGACGGGAGCTGTTTTTTTGCAGGACGCGGGTATAACGTCCTTTTCCGGCACGTCCAGCTTGGGCAGGTCATAGCCCTTGCGGCCGGGGAGCGATCTTTCAAAGACCAGCTTATAGGCACTTCTCATTTGAGCACCTCCTTGAGCGCGGCGACAACGCCGTCCAGTTCTTCTCTGGTGTTGAGCTCCGTGGCGCACCAGAGCATGCCATGCGCGTCCGCCTTATCGAAGCGGGAGAGCGGCAGGCCGCTCATATAGCCCGCCTTCAAGAGCGCTTTGTCCACCTTTTCGGCCTTCTCGTCGAAATCCACCACGAATTCGTGGAAGAAGGGGGTGTTGGGATAGCGCAGCTTTGCGCCGGGGAGCGCTGTAATCGCGTCTGCAAGGTAATGCGCCTTCTGTACGCACTGCTCCGCGACCTCCTCTAAGCCCTGCGGACCCATGACGCTAAGGTACATGGACGCGGTCACGGCGCAAAGGCACTGGTTGGAGCAGATGTTGCTCGCCGCCTTTTCGCGGCGGATGTGCTGTTCGCGGGCGGAGAGGGTCAAACAATACACGCGGTTGCCCTCGTCGTCCGTCGTCTCACCCACGATGCGGCCCGTGAGGCTGCGCATGAGCTTGGAGGTGGTGGCTACGAAGCCCAGGTACGGCCCGCCGAAGTTAAGCGGCATGCCAAGCGGCTGCCCTTCGCCCAGCGCGAAATCCGCGCCGTAATCGCCGGGCTTTTTCAGCTCGCCCAGCGATATGGGGTTGACGACTGCGCCAAAGAGCAGGCCGCACGCGTGCGCCGCCTCCACCAAAGCGTCCATGTCCTCGATATTTCCCAGGAAATTCGGATTGGCGACCAGGATGCCCGCAGCGCCCTCTGCAAGCGCTGCGATGGCCTTGCCGTCCGTCTGGCCGTAAGCGCAAAGCGGCACCTCGACAAGCTCGATGCCCGCAAAGCGCGCGTAGGTCTTCATGGTCTCAACATATTCAGGATGCAAGCCCGCGGAGTAGAGCACCTTTGCCTTGCGCTTGCTTGCGCGCATGGCGATCATCACCTCGGCGCAGGCGTGCGCCCCGTCGTAAACGGAGGCGTTGGACGCGTCCATGCCCGTGATGTCGCAGATCATGGTCTGGTATTCAAAGATGGCCTGCAGCATGCCCTGGCTCATCTCGGTCTGGTAGGGGGTGTAGGCGGTGTAGAACTCGCTGCGCGCAAGCAGCTGCGGTATCGCCGCCGGGATGTAGTGATGGTAAGCGCCGGCGCCTCTAAAGATGGGCGTGGACTGATCCGTGTTCGCCGCAAGGGACGCAAACAGCCTCCGTATCTCCATCTCGCTTTTGCCCTCGGGTAGATCGAGGGATTTGAGCAGCATATCGGCGGGCACATCCACGAAAAGATCGTACATGTCCTTTAAGCCGATAGCTTCCAGCATGGCCTGACGCTCGCTCTCCGTATTGGGAACGTAGCTTCTCATAAAACTCCTTTCTATGCTTCGCTTTCGCTCCAACAGCTTTGTCGTTGGAGCGAGGTTTACACGCTTTGCCTCTCGCCCTGCGGGCTTCAAACGGCAAAACATGAAGGGGGATTGTCAAGGGGTCGAGACCCCTTGACTACCAACCGCCCGAAGCGACACACCCCAGGGTGGCTTCTCTTGCCGCTATGCGGCAATTCACCTTCTGCGCGGTGAGGGCGGTTGGGCTTGCAAAGCAAGGCTTTCTTTTCGCGTTACAACGGCCGTCCGCGATAGCGGACAGTTGTAACGTGTGATCTCAAGAAAGGACGAATGTCCTTTCTTGAAAAGCTATTGGGCGATCTTTGCTTCGTAAGCGGCTGCGTCCATGACCTCGCCATCGATGGCGCCCTCGAACACGGCGATATAGTTTTCCCACGCGTCGGCGTTCAGCAGCGCCGGGTCGTCGTTGAGCGCTTCGTTGACGGCCACGACCTTGCCCGTTACCTGCGTGTAAATCTCCGCGGCTGCCTTGACGGATTCCACCACGGCGAAATCGTCGCCCGCCTTGAATTCGTCGCCCACGCCGGGCAGATCCACGAACACGATGTCGCCCAGCTCATGCTGCGCAAAGTCCGTGATGCCGACCTTCAGCTTGCCGTCTTCCTCCAGGATCCATTCGTCGTTTGCGGTGTACTTGCGATTGGTAGGTACCATTGTTTGTTCTTCCTCCTTAGAATTGTTTATTTGAGTGAGTTAGGTAGTCATAAAACCTCGAAAATGTGGCATAGCCACTTTCCCGAAAGGGCGTTACGCCCTTTTATAGAACGGCAGCGGCACCTGCACGGCCTTGAGCTTCTTGCCGCGCACCTCGATCTCGAAATCCGTCGCGTCCGCCACATCCATATCCACCAGCGCCATGGCGTGCGAGCCTTCGAGTGTGGGCACGAATACGCCGGAGGTGGTCTGCCCCACGAGCTTGCCGTTGCAGTAGACGGGATAATGCTCGCGCACGATGCCGCGATCCGTCACCTTGAGGCCGATGCGCTTGCGCTTGGGCGGATCGACGAGTGCGGATTTACCGATAAAGTCGTCCTTGTTCATCTTGACGGCAAAGCCGATGCCGACCTCCATGGGCGTGATGTCCTTTTCCATCTCGTGGCCGTAAAGGGGCATGCACGCTTCAAAGCGGAGGGAATCGCGGGCGGCCAGCGCGCAGGGCACGATGCCGGTCTTGTCCGCGGTCGCAAGCAGCGCTTCAAACAGCTTCGGCGTATCCGCCGCCTTGCAGTAGATCTCCACGCCGTCCTCGCCGGTATAGCCCGTGCGGCTCATCATGCAGTCGATACCCGCTACCTTGATGGCGGGGGTGAAGGTGTAATTCTTTTCGGGGATCGCGCCTTCATAGCCTACAGCGTCCAGCACCGCCATGAAGTTGGGACCCTGTAAGGCGACCTGTCCCCATTCGGGGCTCTGGTTCACCAGCTTCACATCGCCAAAGAGGTGGGATTTGAACCATTCGTAATCCTTGTCCGTGTTGCCGGCGTTGACGATGATGAGGTAATGCTCGTCGTCGTACTTGTAGACGAGGATATCGTCCACCACGCCGCCGTCCTCATAGCAGAGCATGGAATAGCGGCAGCGACCCGGGGTCATGGTGGTCAGATCGTTGGTGCACAGCTTTTGCAGATACGCAAACGCGTCCTTGCCGCTTACATCCATCTCGCCCATGTGCGATACGTCGAACAGGCCTACGTTTTTGCGCACCGCCATGTGCTCCTCGATGGGCGAGGAATACTGCACGGGCATGGCCCAGCCGCCGAAATCGACGATCTTCCCGCCCAACTTCACATGCGTGTCGTAGAGCGGCGTCTTCTTGAGATTCTCCATGTGTACCTCCTATATTCTATTATTGCCTTTAACAAGAGAAGGGTATGCCGAAATGGTTTTGCTCCCATCATTATATAACAATTTGAGGCTGTGCAAAAGGGGAAATATACCGTGATGAGAGGGGGAAGGGTATAGGAATTTCCTATAGGAAGAAAAATGGAAAGCTTTTTAGGGGGTCCGGGGGCCACGGCCCCCGGAGGGTGATTCGCCTACAGCGGCTTTGCCGGTGGAGGCGTGCGTAAATCCGAAGGATTTCGGACTTTGCAAGCTGCAACGGCCGCGAGCAATGCGAGCAGATGCAGCTTGTAAGCTCGAAAGAAGGCCGGTAAGCCTTCTTGCGAAACGGTCATGCCGCCTTTAATACCATATATAATCTTGCGCCGGTTTTGCCGCCCACCTTGTCACCGCAGGTGATGAGGATCATGAGCTTGTCGCTTGATGAGGCGGTGCCCACCGTCATGCCCTTCTTTGAGCTGCCCGCGCGGGAGAGCTGATAGTCAAGCCAGCTGGATACGCCGCCCGTGGAGAGGGCGTTGAAGGAGAGGGTGGAGGCGGGCTCGCTGGATTCCGTCTCGTAAAAGCAGACCAAGTCCCACTTTTTATAGCCGTCGTAGCTGAGGTCAAAGCTGCTTGCCTTGTGGGAAGCCGTGCAGCTTGCGCCGCAGCGTTCGCACTTGCCCTTTCCCAGCCACGCGTTTTGCACATGATGAAGGGCGTGGAACATCTTGCCGGATTTGCGCATGTTATGCCCCATGATGACGGCGACCTGTGCGTTTTGCGGGGTCATGGAGAAGATGTGGTTATAATCCTTGTTATAGTAGTAGCCGCCCTTGCCGTCGGAGCGGTTGCTGTAGATGCTGTAGCTGCGTCCGCCGGGTATGCTGATGCTGCCCCACACATCGCCCTTGGCGCTTACCGTGCCGGGCGTAGGGGTGGGGGCGTCGGAGGCCGCAGCGCCTGCTTCCGTTTCGCGGGGAGGCTGCGGCGTAACGGCAGCGGCGGTAGGCGTGGGCGCGGGCGTCCCCAACGACTGCCAAGGCGTGGGCGTGGGGGAAGCTGTGGGCGCGGGCGTGCTTTTTGCAAGCGCCGCGGAGGCGAAGATGCTAAAAAAGATACTGCCGATAAAGAGTGCCGCCATCAGTATGGCGATAAGACGAGTGATTCTTTTCATAGGGGTCGACCGGTATTCCTTTCGGATAGTTGTGCAAACAAATCACGGGTATTCTATCACATGCCAGGATAAAAGAAAAGGGCTGTCGCCAGCCCTTGTTATCGGCAAAGGTCACTCGACCTTTGCCGATGCTTACAATTTGTAACTGTTCGCTGTGCTCACGGTCGTTATAAATTGCGGAGAAACCCTTGCTGCGCAAGGCATTCCGCCCTCACCGCGCAGAAGGTGAATTGCCGCATAGCGGCAAGAGAAGCCACCCTGGGGTGTGTCGCTTCGGGCGGTTGAAAGTCAAGGGGCTGCGACCCCTTGACAATCCCCAAAGGGTTGTCGGTGACGTAAGGCGTATTGTTTGCTACTTTACCTTGGCGAAATCCTCTTTGCGCCCGTAGCCCGTGCAGTCCTCGTATTTCAAGAGATACCATTCGCCGTTTTCGGCCACGGCCAGGAATTCCTTGTCCTTCATGCCCGAAAGCTTGCGGTTGATATTGCTCGACGAGGTGGAATCGTCCGGCGTGTTGCGAAGCCAGATGTTGTTCTGGGTGGATTTTAGCTTGATGGGGTCGGTGAGCACGTCGTCGCTTTTGTGCAGCAGGCCTTTTTCGATGTAGTCGGACTTTACATAGCCGGTGGTGTTCTTCATGGTTTTAACCTTGGTGTAATCGCCGTCGGTGCCAAGGATGGTGAGCAGGTCGTTTTTATACACCTTGCCCAGCGCGTTCTTTTCGGCCGTGCGGTTGATGTTGACCCAATCCTTGCAGTTGACCACATGCCCGTAGGTGACGGTCTTTTTGGCGGAGGCTGTGGATTTTGCGGCGGCCGGGACTGTGGCTGTGACCGTTGTGGCGGCGGGCGCCGTGAAAGAAACATCGCTTTTATCCACAAAGCCCTGCCGACCCTGCGCGGAAACGAAATAGTAGGTTTCCTGTTCGCTGAGAACCAAAACCTCGCCTGCAGCAAGGCTGCCGATCACCCGCCAGCCGCAGCCTGTCGCGTCGCAGACCTCGGCGGAAAGCGCGGTGCCCGCCTTTACATAGCCGGTCTTGGTTTCGGCAAGCGCCGTGGGCAGCATGGAAAAAAGACAGCAGACGCAAAGAGCTGTACACAAAGCTTTTTGCAAACAACGTTTCATGGTGCGATCTCCTTTCGCTGAAGATGGGACGCGCTGCGTTACGCTACGGCCTTGAGCAGCATGCAAAGGTAGGTGCCGCCCTTGCTTCCCTTATCGCCGCAGGTGATAAAGGACATCACGTCGTCGGAGGCGGTGGCGCTGCCCAATGTCGCGCCCTTGTGGCTGGAGGTGGAATAGGCTAACATCTGGTCGATCCAGCCCTGCTTGGCGGAGGCCGTTACGCCGTAGTTGACGGCGGCATAGTTGCGCATGGATTCGTTGCCCTCGTAGAAGCCGATGAGCTGCCACTGCGTCTTGCCGTTATAATTGATATAGAAGATGGAGGTCTTGGCGCTTGCGCAGCTGCCCTTGCAGCTTTCGCACTTGGCAACGCCCAGCCACGCGTTTTGTATATGGTGCAGATAATGGCCGCCCGTTTTGCTGCTGCGCATATTGTGGCTCATCAAAACATGGACGGGCGCGCCCTGCGGGCTTAGCATATAGAAGTAATTCTTCGTGCCGGAATAATCGTTATAGTAATACTGGTTCTTCTTGTTGAGCCCGTTGCAGTAAATGCTGTTGTCATAAAGCTTATTAAAGGCGGTGCCGATGTTGGTGCCGTCGATCTTGACGATCTCGCCCCATTTGTCCTTGGCCTTATCGCCCGTGGCATAGGCGCCCGCGGCAAGCGTGCCGGCCGCGCTGGGGGCGGTCATGTCGGCGGCGAGCACATAGCCCGTGTAATCGCCGTAGGTAGCCTTATACCATGTGGAGCCGTTGGTGGCGATGATGGTGAAGGGCTGTCCCTTGGCGCCGGTGATCTTCTTGACCACGTTGCTGCTCTTGGTGGATTTGTCCGGCGTTTTGCGCATGATGATGGTCTTGGAGGCGCTCACCATCTGCTGCGGCGTTTCCAGCGCCACGTCGCCGGCACTTGCGGCGGCGGCTGCGGGCGCGCCCGGCGTGCCGTAGGCGACATACTTGGAGAGGATGAAGCCCGTGTTGCCCGCGGCGGTTGTGACCTGGGTATAGTCGCCGGAGGTGGTGAGAATCAAAAGCGCCGAATTTGCGGGAACGTTCTCTACCAGCGTGCTTGATTTACTCGCCTCCGCGCGAAGCGGCGCGTCGTTCTTTACGCCCGTGACATAGCCCGCGTTGGCGGCGGGTGTCGCGGCAGGCGTCGAGGAGGAGGAGGAGGCAGCGGTATCCATCGTGACGGCGGACTTGAGCACATAGCCGGTGATGCCGCTGGTGTCGCTGATCTGGTAAAAATCGCCGTATTCGCCGAGGATCGTGACCTGCCCGGCCTGCTGGAGCGTGCCGTAGAGCTGCGCGGTGCTTGCGCCCGTGTACACGGGGGTATTCGCGGCGACGGAACCGGTCGCGGCAAGCGCGGGCACGGCCATCAGCAGCGTCAGCGCGCTTAGCGCGATGCACAGGATGCGCTTGAGGGTTTTCTTCATTGCGGTAAATCTCCCACTTCCATTAACTTAGAAAATCGTAAATTAGCAAATCGCAATTCGTAATTACTCGTTTTTCTTGTCATCCTCGTCGTCAAACTCGAATGCGGCGCTGAGATCCTTGCCCTTCGCGGCGGAGGAGGTGCCAGCAGACTGCGCGGCCTTGGCCTTTTGCCTGTCTGTCATTTTAACGTTGGCGACGAGCATGCCCGCGATGCCGATCATGTTGATGAGCCAAAGTATCCAGCCCCATACGGAGGTTTCCGCCATCAGACCCGTGAGCTGCAATACGGGGGCTACCATGATGAGGATACCCACGATCCACGCGAAAATGCGCATGACCTTGACGTATTGTTCGCGCGGCACCTTGCAGTATTCGTTGTCGTAATACCTACCCTTGCCCGTGATGGCCGCATAGAGCAAATATAGGCCGATGCCGATCTCAAAAATGTTAAAAAAGTCCATTTGTTTATCCTTTCAATGGTAATGCTATCATAATTGGCGACGCCTGAAAACACAAGCGCCGCCACGGTTTGTTTACAGAATTATAATATTGGGGGCGGGTTTAGCGCCGCAATTTGTCAACTTACCCACCGCCGAATGACCTTGGGCGAAAAAGCTTACAGCTTTTTCAGCTTTGCCCCTTCCTTGGAATCCTCCACGGCAAAGCCCATGGCCTTAAGCTGCTCCCTGATCTCGTCCGCCTTGCCCCAGTCCTTCGCGGCGCGGGCGGCGGTGCGCGCCTCTAGCAGCGTCACGGCCTCCGCGGGGAATTCCGCCTCCGCCTTGTGCTGCAAAAGACCCAGCACGCCGCAAAGATCGGAGTAGATCTTGCGCGCGTGGGAAAGCGCCTCCTCGCCGTGCGGTTCGGTGACAAAGGTGTTGATCGCACGGGTCAGCTCAAACAGCGCCCCCAGCGCGTCCGCCGTATTGAGATCGTCGTCCATGGCGGCGCAGAACGCGTCGCAAAAGCCGTCCACCTGCTTGATGAAGGCGGCGTCCTCGTCGGTCGATTGCCCTATCGGCGCTTCGTCCAGCCGTTCTTTGGCGGTGCGCAGACGGATGAGCGCGTTTTGCGCCTGCTCCACTAAATCGGGCGCAAAGTTGACGGGGTTGCGGTACTGCGCCGAAAGCAGGAACAGCCGCACCGCCTCCAGATCGTATTCCTTGGAGATATCGCGCACCAGCTTGAAGTTGCCAAGGGATTTGGACATCTTCTGGTTGTCGATATTGATGTAGCCGTTGTGCATCCAGTATTTGGCAAAGGGCTTTCCGGTGGCCGCCTCGCTCTGGGCGATCTCGTTTTCGTGGTGCGGGAAGATAAGATCCTGCCCGCCCGCGTGGATGTCGAAGGTGGGGCCGAGAATGGACATGCTCATGGCCGAGCACTCGATATGCCAGCCGGGGCGGCCTTCGCCCCAAGGGGTGGGCCAGCTGGGCTCGCCCGGCTTCGCGCCCTTCCAAAGGGCGAAGTCCAAAGGATCGCGCTTGATCTCGGTGGTGTCGATGCGCGCGCCGCTCTCCAGATCGTCTACGGACTGGCCGGACAGCTTGCCGTAGCCGGGGAAGGTGCGCACGGCGAAATACACGTCGCCGTTATCGGTCGGATAGGCGTGCCCCTTGTCGATGAGCGTCTTTACCAGATCGATGATCTCCTGCACATGCTCCGTGGCGCGCGGATTGACGCTCGCGCGCTCCACGGAGAGCGCGTCGGCGTCCGTATAGTATTCCTTGATGTAACGATCCGCCACCTCCTGTACGGTGCAGCCCTCCTCGTTGGCCTTGCGGATAAGCTTGTCGTCGATATCCGTGAAGTTCTGCACGAACGTCACCTTGTAGCCCTGATATTCAAGATACCGGCGGAAGGTGTCGAACACCACAAACGGGCGCGCGTTGCCGATGTGGAAGAAGTTGTAGACCGTGGGGCCGCAAACGTACATCTTGATCTCGCCCGGCACAAGCGGCACGAGTTCCTCTTTTTTGCGGGTCATGGTATTGTATATCTGCATAGGGTACCTCCTAATTTATATCGTCGTCTTTTTCGACGTCTGTTGCTTCGTCTTTCTCGTCGCTCTTTTCCGCCGCCGTTTTCTCTTTCTCCTTCGGCTTGCGCTTGGCGGAGAGCTGGTCTGCAACGTGCGTGGCCTCCAGCTCGTCCTCGATGCTCGTCAAAAGCTCGTCGAGCTTCGCGCCGTGGCGGCCAAAGCTCTTGATGCGGCTGTAGGCTGTTACCGCGACGCCCGAAAGCAGCACGAATGCCGCGGCGACGCCCAGTATGATGATCCACAAATTCGTCATAAGCCCTGTACCCGAAGCCTTTCTGCAAGCCGCAGCGCGGCGCTGACCGAAAGCTGATCCCGCGCGTCCACCTGATGATCCACACAGGCGTTTTGCAGGCTTGCGCGATCGCAAAGCACCATCTTTTCCTCCAATACAGCGGCGACAAAGCGCGTGAACGCCTCCGCCTTCAACGGCGGGAAGGCTATGCGCTGCGCCCATTCCAGCGTCGCGTTCTGCCGCGTGGTGAGGGCGACTAAAACGTTGGGCGGCAGCAGGTGCAGGATGTCGGTGGGGATGCTCCCGGGGAGCACGTCGTCAAACAGCAGCAAAAACTTCAGCGGCTGGGAGGCGAGCAGGGTGCAAAGCGCGTCCAGCCCCGAAACCGCGTGCGTTTCCACCAGCCGAAGCTCGGGAAGCTCGTAGGGGAGGGAGAGAAGCTGCGCGGTCTTGCCCATGCCGGCGGGGCCGTACAGCAGCAGATGCGTCGTGCATTCCCCCTGCATGAAGCGGATGAGCGCGTCCGTGAGCTGCTCCCGCTGCTCTATAAAGCACACGGGCTCGGGCAATGGCGCTATGGCCGTGTCCGGCAGCGGCGTGAGGCGGTCTTCATAGCGGAAGGCGCGGCATTTCAAAAACAGGCCGCAGCCGTAGGATGCGAAGAAGCAGCGGATATCCTCGATGCGCTCCTCCCAAAGCGGGTTCTCCAAAAGCCGCGCGTAGATCTCCTCCAGGGCTTCGTCCGCGGCGTAGCTGTCGTGCAGCCCCGGTTCGCCGTAATGCCAGTTATGAAAGTGCAGCTCGCCCGTAAACGCGGCGGGCGTTTGCTTTTCCTCCGGCGTGGGGAGCGCGCGCGCGCTGCCGCCCGACCAGACGGCGGTGGAGAAAAGCTCGATATTGTCCCGCGCCTGCCGGGGTTTCAGGCGGGCTGCCTGTAAGCGCCCTTCGATCATGCGCACAAGCGCCGCGCCCGTAAGCGTGGAGAGGCTGCCCAGCACCACAAGCTCGGTACGCATGGCAGAATAGGCCGCCTCCTCCACAAACCCCGACGCGGCCTGTCGCGCGAAAGCGTGGGGGGTGCAAAGCAGCAGGTGCAAAAGATAATCGTGCCAAAGATCGCCGCTGACCCGCCGCACGGGCGCATGCAAAAGGCACGCGGTAAGCTCGTGATACGCGTCGGACGCAAGCAGCGCGTCGCCCGCGTTGACGGCGGCAAGAAAAGCGCGCAGGCTCTGCACGCAGTCGCTTTCCCGAAGCAGCATCGACTGGGAAACCAGAGGTGCGATAAGGGCAAACGCCTCCCGTGGTTCACAATCCTTCAAGTCCCGCACGGCGTTGCACCTCCCTTCCTATCCTGACCTCTTATCATACCGCATTTTCACCCCGTTTTGCAACTCTATTTCAAGCGTTGCACCCCTTGCCCAAGCGGATAAGATGGTGCTATAATACAAAAGATTGGCAGTGCGAATCATTTCCGCATAGTATGGTTAGAAATATCATAAAAATATGAGAAGGAAAGCTGCATGGCAAAAACCATCCTGTTTACGGGCGGGGGCTCCGCCGGGCATGTTACGCCCAATCTTGCCCTGATCGAAAGACTGCGCAAGGAGGGCTATACCATTCAGTATATGGGCTCGCAGGACGGTATAGAGCGGGATCTGATCGAGGATCTTCGCATTCCCTACCATGCCATACCCTGCGGCAAGCTGCGGCGCTATTTTTCATGGAAGAATTTCACCGATCCCTTCAGGGTCGTGGCGGGCGTCTTTGCGGCGCGCCGCATCGTACGGCAGATCAAGCCCGACGCCGTGTTCTCTAAGGGCGGCTTCGTTTCTGTCCCCGTGGTGATCGGCGCGCACGGGCGCGCCCCCATCGTCATCCACGAATCGGATTATACGCCGGGTTTGGCCAACCGCGTCGCGGGGCGCTTTGCGGATACCGTCTGCGTCACCTTCGAGGACACGCTTTCCTCCGTGGGGGCAAAGGGCGTTTTCACGGGTACGCCCATACGCCCCGCCCTCTATGAAGGCGACGCGAAAAGGGGCTTGAACCTTGCGGCGTTCGACGGCGAAAAGCCGGTGCTGCTCATCATGGGCGGGAGCCTTGGCGCCAAGGCCGTCAACGATACCGTGCGGGCGGCGCTGCCGCGCCTGCTGCGCGCCTTTGACGTCATCCATCTTTGCGGCAGGGGCAAGGTGGACGACGCGGCCGCATGCGCGGGCTATCGCCAGTATGAATATGTGACCAAGGAGCTGCCCGACCTTTTTGCCTGCGCGGACGTTGTGCTTTCCCGCGCGGGCGCAAACGCCGTGTTCGAGCTTCTGGCGCTGTGCAAGCCCGCGCTGCTCGTGCCCCTGCCCCGCTCCGCCTCCCGCGGCGATCAGCTTTTGAATGCCGGGTATTTTGCCCGCAAGGGCTACGCCATGGTCTTGGAGCAGGAGCAGCTTACCCCCGATACGCTGGTGGACGCGCTGGGCGACCTCTACCATCGCCGATTGTCCTTCATCAGCACCATGAGCCACGAGGAGAAGGCGGACGGCACGGATGAGGTGCTCGCGGTGATCCGCAAGGCGGCCGAGGCGCCCTGCGCGACCTGCCGCAAGCATACGCACGACCCCGGGGACTGCCCCAAGCAGACCCGATGAAGACACAAGACCGACCCAACATCTTGTGGCGAAATGTTTCACATGAAACAATATACGCGAAAGCGCACAATTCGCCCCACAACATGTAGTATCGTAAGGAATCGCTGAAAAAAACGAAGAAATCGCAATGAAGAAAAACATGCCGTTTTATTCATTGCGCGCCCATTTACCAAGCACGACCAAGACAGAATAGGAGTACGAATCATGACCGCCATGTCCAAGGATAAGGTGCGAAGCCTTTTGTCACAGCCCAATGGGACGGAGAAATTGAGCGCCAAGCCCGAGATCGTCCTGCCTGCAGCGTGGGAGCTGTTCACCGAGGAGGCGAACGCCGCCGCCTGCGGGTTCCTCTGTGCCTGCGCCAAGCAAAAGAAGCTGCGGGAGAATATCGCAATGCGCTTGCAGCAGGATCGCGCGCCGCTTTGGGAGGCGCTGCAAAGCCCCGTGTCCAAAATGCGCAAAAACGCCGCGCGCCTTTGCGGGGCGCTTGCCAATCCCGCGGACGCGCCCGCGCTGCTCCAAGCCCTTCAAAAAGAGGATACGCGCTTTGTGCTGCCCTCCATACTGCTCTCGCTGGGCGCTATCGGCGGGGCGGAGGCGGAGGCCGCGCTGCTTGCCTACACCGTGGAGGAGGGCGACCCCAAGCATGTCGCGGCGGAGAAGGAGGCGCTTCGCATGGCGCGCGCACGCTGCGCGACCACGCAGAAGCACGCCTACAAGGGCTTTGCAAAGCCTGTGCTCGTGGAGCTTAGAACGCCCAAGTGGCTGTCTGAAAGCCTCGTGTATGAATTGAAGAACATGGGTCTATCGCCCGTCAAGACCACCACCGCCGCCGTCACCGTGCGCACGGCGAATCTGCCCGCCCTGTATCAGGCGCGGAGCTTCACCGAGCTGCTTTTGCCCTTGGGCAAGTGCGAGAATAAATTGCAGGACATCGCGGACGTTGCCGCCCCCATGGGCGAGATGCTTCGCGCCTGCCATGATGGAGAGCCGCCCTTTTCCTATCGCGTGGAGGCCAAGGGGGAGGTGCCGGATCGCGCGCGCTTTGCAAAGGATATGGCAATGCTGATGGACGGGCCTTTGCTTCGCAACGCCCCCTCGGACTACGAAGCGGAGCTGCGCGTGGAGATTGGCAAGAGCGCGCGGGTGTACGTCAAGCTTTTTTCTATCCCCGATACGCGCTTCCCATATAGAAAGGAAACGCTGCCCGCGAGCATCCATCCCGCCGTGGCGGCGGCGGTGCTGCGCTACGCCCGGGCGTATCTCAAGGAGGGCGACCGCGTGCTCGATCCCTGCTGCGGCAGCGGCACGCTGCTGTTTGAGCGCGAAATGCTCAACAAGTGCGAATCGCTCACGGGTGTGGACATCGCGCACAAGGCTGTCGAGATCGCGCGCGGCAACGCGGCGGCGGGGGAGAGCCGCGCGAAATTCGTCGTCAACGACTGCCGCCGCTTCATCGCCGGCCGCCAGTACGACGAGGTCATCGCCAACCTTCCCTTTGGCAACCGCGTGGGCAACCACAGCGAAAACGAAACGCTCTACGCTGAAATACTCGATAAGCTTACCGACTGGATGCAGCCCGACGGCACGGCGGTGCTCTACACCATGGAATTCACGCTGCTTAAAAAGCTCCTGCGCGCGCGTCCCGCTCTCGAATTGGTGACGGAGACCAAGACGGATGCGGGCGGGCTGATGCCGGGTATATTCATCATACGGTTTTCGAAGCGCATCTAAGGATGCGCTTCGAGCTCACACGTTTTACCTCTCGCCCCGTTGGGGCGCCGGACGGTAAAGCGTGCAGGATGCGCCTTGCGAACAGCCGCCGCGCATAGGCTGTCAAACTCGCCTATGTCGCCGGTATAGAATCTAAGATGGGTATCCGTTTTTAAAAGAAACGCAATTGCTCTTGCTATGCGTTCCGCTATATCTTGGGCATAAACCTGTCTATGCCCAATAAATGTGCAGATTTTCATGGCATACTCCGTCAGAAATAAGTATTGCGTCAAAATTGCGTCATTTGAACCGACGAATTATACTATGCCGTTATAATTTGGTCAAAACTTAGTCAAAGGTGCGCTATGAAAGATTGTTTGCCACGCTTCACGCTTCGAGTTTCGCAAGTGTTGTTGGATAAGATCGGATATATTGCGGACTTTGAGGGCAGAACGAAAAATAAAGAGATCGAACAGCTGATCAAAAAACGAATTGCCGAGTTTGAAACGCAGCACGGTATCATCAATCTGTCAGAAACACAGGACAAATAGCCTTGATTACCGGCCTGGCACACAGGCCGTTTTTTATTGTGCATAAAGAGCCGTTTCCCTCCCCACATTTTTCACAATCAACATCTTGTGTCCTGAAGGAAAAGAGGAAAAAGGTGTCGTAAAAGGCAAAAATTACCGAAACCACAAATCATTGTATCTAAGGAAACATCTTCCACTAAATATTGTTTCACGTGAAACATTTTGCCCCGCAGCAGCGCCCCGCGCCTACGGCCTACATCTTGTGGAGCGGACGGCGGGAGGCGTTTTTGCGCGAGTTGCGCGCGGAAAGCTTTTGCACTATAATAGTAGGACAATGGGTCTATGTGTGCCCATGATACAACAATACGAATGAAAAAGGCAGGTAGCGCCGTGGCAAAGATCATCGCAGTGGCAAATCAGAAGGGTGGCGTGGGCAAGACCACGACCACGGTCAATCTTTCGGCATGCATCGCGCAGCAGGGCAAGCGGGTGCTTTGCGTGGATATCGATCCGCAGGGCAACAGCACGAGCGGCTTGGGTATAGATAAGGAAGCGACGGAGCATTGCGCCTACGACGTGCTCATCAACGGCGTCCCCGTGAAGGAGGCGCTGGTGCATACCGCGATCGACGGTCTTGACGTGCTTTCCGCCCGTAAGGAGCTTGCGGGCGCGGAGGTGGAGCTTGTCAGCGCCATGGCGCGCGAGACGATTCTTAAAAAGGCGCTCAATATCGTGCGGGGCGACTATGACTACATCTTCATCGATTGCCCGCCCTCCCTGGGGTTGCTTACGCTCAACGCCCTGACGGCGGCGGACACGCTGCTTGCCCCCATCCAGTGCGAGTACTATGCGCTGGAGGGGCTGACGGATCTGATGAACACCGTCAAGCTCGTGCACCAAAACCTCAACCCGAGATTGCAGGTGGAGGGGGTGGTGCTCACCATGTTTGACGCCCGCACCAATCTTTCCGCGCAGGTAGTGAGCGAGGTCAAGAAGTTCTTCAAGAACAAGGTCTATAAAACCATCATCCCCCGCAGCGTGCGATTGGGCGAAGCGCCGAGCTTCGGCCTGCCCATCACGCTTTACGACGAGAAGTGCACCGGCGCGCAGGCGTATATGGCGCTGGCGCAGGAGGTCATCGCGGGAAATCAGGGACAGGAGAAATAGAGTATGGCCATGAAAAAGGGACTGGGTAAGGGGCTGGACGCGCTGTTGGGCGAATTCAGCGAGAACGCGGCGAGCGGCATACAGGAGGTCGATATTTATCTGATCGACACCAACGCCGAGCAGCCGCGAAAGACCTTTGACGAGGACAAGCTCAAGGAGCTTGCTTCGTCCATAGAGCGCCACGGCATTTTGCAGCCCATCGTGGTGCGGCAAAACGGCGAACGCTACACCATCGTCATGGGCGAGCGGCGGTATCGCGCGGCGCGCCTGAACGGGATGGCGACCGTGCCCGTGATCGTACGGACGCTGGAGGACGCGCAGGCCATGGAGGCGGCGCTGGTGGAAAACTTGCAGCGCGAGGACTTGAACCCCGTGGAAGAAGCGGCGGGCATCAAGTATCTGATGGAGCAGCAGGATCTTACGCAGGAGGAGGCGGCGGAGCGCTTGGGTAAATCCCGCCCGGCCATCGCAAACTCCTTGCGCCTCTTGACGCTGAGCGAGCCGGTGCTCGATCTCCTGCGGGAGGGCAGGCTGCAGGCGGGTCACGCGCGCGCGCTCATCACCGTGCGGGAACCGGCGCGCCAGAACGAGCTGGCCGAGCGCATCGTTAAAAACGGGCTGACCGTGCGCGACGCGGAGGCCATGACCAAGGAGAAGGAGCGGGAGAGACCCGCGAAGAAGGCCAAGGCCGAGCCGCTGCGGGACAGCGACCTCGTATCGGCGGAGGAGACGCTGCGCAACCGCCTTGGCACCAAGGTGCTTATTCAGGGCGACGCCGCGCGCGGCAGGATCATCATCGAATATTACAGCAAGCAGGAGCTGCAAAACCTCTACGACGCGATCGCGGGGCAGCAGACGGAGCAAGACTGACATGCACTTGTTTTTATATGGCGAAAGCGGTGCGGGCAAGAGCTACTCCATCCGCCGCGCGCTGGAATCGTTGGGCATCCGTCCCAAGGGCTTTGAAACATGCAAGGACGGGAAGGGCAAGCTGGAGCTGCATTACGGGAAGGAAACCGCCGTTGTGGCCGAGGGCGAATGCGGCTGCATGCGCGGCTTTCCCGCGGCGTTTGACAGCGCGGGCGTCGCGGCGCTGGCGGATGTGCAGGCGGGGGACGTGGTGCTCATGGACGAGCTGGGCTGCCTGGAAGCGGACGCGCACGCGTTTCAGCAGGCGGTGCTTGCAACGCTTAAAAAGCCCTGCCGCGCCATCGGCGTGATCAAGGACATGGATACGCCCTTTATGCACGCCATACGCGATACGCGCGGGGTGCGCGCCATGCCCATCTGCGAGCATACGCGCGCGGACATGTATCGCATTGTCCGGGATTACATGCGCCCGCGAAGCTTGTGCGAAGCGCTGGGGGTGGGCATCGGCATGACCGCCGTGATCGGCGGCGGCGGCAAGACCTCCTTGTGCCTTGCGCTCTCAAGGGAGCTTGAAAAAGAGGATAAGGTGATCTATACCACCACCACGCATATCGCGTTGCCCGAAAACATGCCGCACGCGCAAAGCGAGGTGGAATTGATCCCGCTTATGCAAAAGGAAAACGCCGTATGCGTCTGCCTGCCTGTGGAGGGCGACGTGCCGCGCTTTGGCGCGCCCGAAGCGTCCATGCACGCGCTGCTGACACACTGCGACTGCCTGCTGATCGAGGCGGACGGCTCCAAGGGTCTGCCGCTCAAGGCGCACGCCGCCCATGAGCCCGTCATTCCCGAGGGGGCGCGGACGATTGGTGTTATAGGCGCGGACGCGTTTGGCAAACCTATTCAAGAGGTTGCGCACCGCCCAGAGCTGTTTGCGGCCGCGATGGGCGCGCGCAAAACGGATATCGTCACGCCGCGCATGGCGGCAAGGGCTGCAAGCCGTGCGGAGACGGTGTTCATCAACAAGGTGGAAACGGCGGAAGCCTTGGAGGCGGGACGTGCCTTCGCCGCGTGCAGGCCGCAAAAGCGCACGGTGCTGGGGTCGCTTAAAAGCGAGCATCCTGTGATCGAGATATGGGAGGGCGATTTATGCGTGTGGTGATACGGGGCGCGGGTGATTTGGCGACAGGCATCGCGCTAAGGCTCCGGCGCGCCAATATGGAGGTTGTGATGCTGGAAACGGCGCAGCCTACGGCCATCCGCCGCACCGTCGCCATGAGCGAGGCCGTGCGCAAGGGCGAAATGCGCGTAGAGGATCTGCGCGGCGTGTTCTGCGCCGACGCGGACGCTGTGAAGCGCGCCATCGCCTCCCGGGATATCGCCGTGTGCGTCGATCCCGAATGCGCGAACCTCGCAGAATACAAAACAGACGTTCTGGTTGACGCCATCATCGCCAAGCGCAATTTCGGCACGAAAAAGAGCATGGCGCCCTGCGTGATCGCGCTGGGTCCCGGCTTTGCGGCGGGTATCGACTGCCATGCGGTGGTGGAGACCATGCGGGGTCACGATCTGGGTCGCGTGTTCTATATGGAGGGCGCGCGCGCGAAGGCGGACACCAAGGTGCCTGGCGAGGTGGGCGGCTTCACGCACGAGCGGGTGATGCATACGCCTTGCGCGGGCGTGTATGAGCCGGTACGCGAGATCGCGGACGTGGTGAAGGCGGGGGAGGCCGTGGCCTATGTCGAAGGGCAGCCCGTGCTCGCTAAGATCGACGGCATGCTTCGCGGACAGCTGCCCGCGGGCTTAGTCACGCGCGAGCATATGAAATGCGCCGACGTAGACCCCCGGTGCGAACGCATCCATTGCTTCACGGTATCGGATAAGGCGCGCTGTTTAGGCGGCGCGGTGCTCGAGGCGATATTACACCTATGTAATTAGTAATGAGTAATGAGCAATTAGTAATTATGGGCTTGCACAGCATATGACAAGCTCCGGCATAAATGACAAACAAGAAAGCAAAGCGCGGCGCAAACCTACTCGTTTACGCCGCGCTTTGTTTTTATCTTATCCAACCTTTAATTACTCATTATTTGTCGCCAATGCGATCATTGCGTCCGCGATCATCTTGGTATGGTACACAAGGTCGTCCACGCTCATGAATTCGTCCGCCATGTGGATGCGGTTGTCGCCGCCGGGAATCTCGGGGCCAAACGCCACCGCGTTGCCGATGCAGCGGGCGTAGGTGCCGCCGCCGATGCGCTTGGGCGGGAGGTATTGGCCGCTGCGCGCTTCGTACACGGCAAGGAGCTTTTGTACAAGCTCGCTGTCCTCGGGCACGAAATGGCCGGCCTTAAACATGGTGTCGCTGCGCGCGCCGGCGATGGCCGCGTCGAGCTTTGCAAGCAGCAGGTCGTTATCCATGGTGATGGGATAGCGGATGTCGATGCAAATGGTATAGCCCTCGCTATCCCATTGCATGAGGCCGGGGTTGCAGGTCAGGCGGCCGGATTCGTCCGTGCAGTCGATGCCGATGGTCTCGCCGTGGCGGTCAAACCTGAAGGTGTTGTGCAAAGCCTGCACCGCAGCCGCGTCCGCGTCCCCAAGCGGCAGGGTGGAAAGAAGGGCGAGCATGCCCAGCAGCGCGTTCTGCCCGTCCTCGGGCATGGAGGCGTGCGCGCCCACGCCCGCAAGGGAGATGGAAGTGCCGCCCTGCGTGGAATCCAGCGTGCAGGGGAAGCCTTCCTTGGCGGAAAACGCGTCCGCGAGCGGGATGACGTCCGCAAGCGGGATGGGGACGAACGCCGTGGCCTTATCCGGGACAGCATTGACCACTGTGCCCGCGTTCAGGCGTATGGCGGAGGGGAATTTCTTGGTGTAGGAGCAGTGGAAGATGCCCTTTTCACTGTTCACCAGAGGATAATCCGCGTCCGGCGAGAAGGCGAGATCGGGCAGCGGCCGGTTTTCGATATAATACTTCATGCAGCCCATGCCGCATTCCTCGTCGCAGCCCATCATCAGGCGCACCTTGCGCGTGAAGGGGAGGCCACAGGATTTGATGGCGGCAAGCGCAAAGATGGCGGCGATGGCGGGGCCTTTGTCGTCGAGCGTCCCGCGCCCGTAGATGCGGCCGTCCGCGATGCTCGCGCCATAGGGATCGTGCGTCCAGCCGTCGCCCGCGGGCACTACGTCCAGATGCGTTAAGACGCCCAGCGTTTCAGCGCCCTCGCCGCAGTCCGCATAGCCCATGTAGCCGTCCAGATCGCATACGTCAAAGCCAAAGCCTTCGCAAAGGGACAGCGCATAGTCCAGCGCCTCGCGCACGGGCTTGCCGAAAGGCGCGTCGGGTGCTGCGGCACCCGATACGCTGGGGAAACGAATGATGTCCTGCAGCGCGCATACCAGCGTATCCTTGTGCGCGTCGATCCATTGGTCAACCTGCTTGTTCATGAAAACAGTCTCCTTTCCAATCACCGAATATCAGCGAATATCAGCTGAAATTGCTAAATCCCCGCCCCACGATCTCCTTGGTTTCGATGATGGAGAACATGGCGTTGGGATCCTCATGCTTGACGATGGCCTTAAGCCGGGCGATTTCGGAGGTGCGCACCATGCAAAGCACCACCTCCTTGAATTCGTGGGTATAGCCGCCCTCCCCGTGCAGATACGTTAAGCCCGCGCCCATATCATGCAGCACATGGGGGGCGATGGCCTTCCATTTTTCCGAAAAGATCAGCACCGTGTTGGTGCGGTTGAACCCGCGCAGCCCGTAGTTAAAGACGGCGTTGCTCACAAAGCTGCCGAGGATGGATAATAGCGCCAGCTCCAGCCCGCGCGTAAAGCCCAGCATGGACATGATCACGAGGTTGAACAGCAGCGAGAAGGTGCCCATGGGGATGGAAAAGCGGCGCGCAAGAATGAGCGCGATGATATCCGTGCCGCCCAGCGTCGCATCCCGGTTGATGACGAACACCGCCGCGGCGCCTAAGATGCAGGAGCCGGCGGCGACGGAGAGCAGGGAATTGGAGACGCCGAAATCCAGCCCCTCCGTCAGCGAAAAGCAGACGGAGAAGATAAAGGGCGCAAAGGCGGAAAACAGCACCGTCTTGGGGCGCAGGAACTTAAGGCCTATGAGCACCGTGGGGATGTTCAGGGCGGCGATCACAGCCCATGTGGGAAAGCCGAACAGATAATGAACCAGCATCGCCACACCCGTATAGCCGCCGGAGAGCACCATATGCGGCACATAAAAGCCGTTGATGGCGGCAGCCTGTATGAAGCAGACCGCTGCAATGATCAACAGCGTAACGGAATCCTTTTTCCAATCGATGGGTTCCTTGATGATCGGTAACGTCACGACGCATACCTCCTTTCACGGCCGTGCCTCTTTCAAGGCGCGTATCCGCCAGTATACCATGCGCAAGCAAAAAGTCAATTGGCGGAATGTGAAGTTTCTGTGCGGATACATTGCATAACGCACAGCTTTATACTATTATACAGGAATGACGGCGCAAGCACAACCGCGATCCGTACGCGGCGGTGCGCAAAAGGCGCCTAAAAACGGAGGACGGGTTATGAGCATTTGGATCGCGGTGCTGCTGGGATTGGTGCAGGGCTTATGCGAATTTTTGCCGGTGTCCAGCTCCGGGCACCTTGTATTGCTGCAAACCATATGCGGCGTGGAGGGGGACGTGCTGCTTTTTGATACGCTGCTGCATGTGGGGACGCTCATTGCGGTATGCGCTGTATTCTATAAGGAGCTTTGGGAGATGCTCAAAAAGCCCTTCCAGAAAAAGGTGTACCTGCTGCTCGTGGCGACCGTTGTGACCTCTGCGATCGCGCTTCTTTTTGAGGAGCAGATCGAGGCGCTCTTTGCGGGTCAGCTTCTGGGGGTAGGCTTTTTGCTGACGGCGCTTATCCTGATGGTGAGCGAAAAAATGACGGACGGCAAAAGAAGCATCACGGATATGAACTACGCGCAGGCGGCGGGCGTGGGGCTTGTGCAGGCCGTGGCGATACTGCCGGGCGTGAGCCGCAGCGGCAGCACCATCGCGGGCAGCCGCTTTTTCGGGCTGAATAAGGGGGCGGCGGCGGAGTTTTCCTTTATATTGTCCATCCCCGCGATACTGGGCTCCTGCGTGCTGCAGGCCAAGGATCTTTTGACGGAGGGCACGGGCGGCATAGGTGTTTTGCCAGTGCTCGTGGGCATGACGATCGCCGCGATATCCGGCTATTTCGCCATCCGCTGGATGCTCAAGCTCATCAAGGAAAAGAGCCTGATCGGCTTTGCGGTGTATGTGGGCATACTGGGTGTACTCGTATTACTCGATCAGTATGTGACGCACATATTCTTCTAGGTGTTGCCCCAGAGGGGAAGTTACGGTATAATACAAAAATACACGGACGGCTAAAGAACCCATGGGGGTTCGGGGGCCGCAGCCCACGGAGGCTTGATTCGTGAGCGGCGACATGTGCGCCGCGAGCGAAAGCCCTTGCTTGCCAAGGGTTTCTCTGCACGGGATGCTGGCCGCGCCGCAGGCGCAAGCAGCCCGTGAAAACTCGAAAAACGTGGCGAAGCCACTTTTTCGAAACTTGTGAGGTGATCCTTCCTTTATGGACGACGGGAGTCCTATACGATTGTTAGGCTATATCCTGCTGCTGCTGCTCGGCGCCGCTTATTTTGCGTCCGCGGAGATGGCGCTTTCCAGCACCAACCGTATCCGCATGATGAACTATGCGGACGACGGGGACAAAAAAGCGGTCAAGGTGCTCTATATTCTCGATCATTTCGATCGCGCGCTCACGACGCTGCTCATTTGCAACAACATCATGCACATAGGCTGCGCGACCCTTGCGACCGTCCTTGCAACAAGGCTGTGGGGCACGGGCGCGGTCACGGCAAGCACCATCGTTACCACGGTGGTGGTATTCCTGCTTGCCGAAATGCTGCCCAAAAGCTTTGCCAAAGCCTGCAACGAGCAATGGTCGCTCAAGGTAAGCGGGAGCATGCTCTTTTTTATGAAGGTGATGCGCCCCTTTACCTTCTTCTTTACGCGCTTAAGCGATCTCTTGAGCAAGGTTCTCAAGGGCAGCGGTGCCGACGAGCCCACCGTCACCGAAACGGAGCTGTACGATATCATTGAGACCATCGTGGAGGAGGGCGAGCTTGATCAGGACGAGGGCGAGCTTGTGCAAAACGCGCTGGAGTTTGCGGGCACCAATGCGGGCAGCATCTATACGCCGCTTCGCAAGGTCGTCCGCGTCAACATCTCCATGGACAGCGAGACCATACTCGATATCATCAAGACCTGCGGCTTTTCCCGCCTGCCCGTGACGGGCAAGGAGGGCGCGGTGCTGGGCGTTTTGCCCATCCGCAGCTATCTCAAGGCGTATTTGCAGGATAAGGATATCACGCTTTCCGAGGTCATGGCGGACGCGTATTTTGTGAGCGACGCCACGCCCATCGACGAATTGATGAAGGCCATGAACCAATCCAAGACGCATATGGTGCTGGTGCTGGACAGCGAGGGTGAAACGCTGGGCATCATCACCATGGAGGATATTTTGGAGGAGCTTGTCGGGGAAATTTACGACGAGCAGGATACGGAAGGGGGTATCGCCTCATGAGCGTGTATCCCTATATAGGCATCGTGCTGCTGATGTGCTGCTCCGCGTATTTTTCGGGGGCGGAGATCGCGTTCGCTTCCGCCAACCGCCTGCGCCTGCGCGCCAAGGCGGACGACCCGGACGCGAAGCTGTCCGACCGCCTTGCGCTCTACATTTACGATAAGTTCGACGAGGCGCTCACGACCATCTTGATCGGCAACAATCTGGTCAACATCGCTTCCTCCTCCGTGGCGACGGTGATCGCCATTACACTCTTGGGCGAGGGCTACGCGTGGGTCGCCACCATCGTGATGACCATCGTTATCATTACCTTTGGCGAGATCATTCCCAAGATCGTCGCAAACGCGAAGCCGGATAAATTCGCGCGCCTTGTCGCCGTTCCCCTTCGCGCGCTCATGTGGATACTGACGCCTATCCTTCGCGTGGTGGGCAGCTTTACGCTGCGCATGTCCCGCTTCTGGGAGGAGCAAAAGACGGACGAGGCCGTGACGACGGAGGATCTGGAAACGCTGCTGGAAACGGCGGAGGACGAGGGCGTGATCGAGGAGGAGCGCGTCGATCTTTTGCAAAACGCGCTGGATTTTAACGACGTATTGGCCTATGAGATCCTCACGCCGCGCGTGGATATGTTCACCGTGGATATCGACGACGATTTTGAGGAGATCATGGCGAAGCTTAACGCCGAGGATTATTCCCGCGTGCCCGTCTATGAGGACACGGTGGATAATATCATTGGCGTGCTGCATATGAATCAGGTCTATAAGAGCATGGTGGAGGAGGATATACTGGATAATTCCCTGCTGCGCGAGTTGCTCTTGCCGCCCTGCTTCGTGCACAAGACCATGCCGCTTAACGACGTCCTTGCCACGATGCGCGCAAAAAAATCCCACATGGTCATCGTTACCGACGAATACGGCGGCACCATGGGGTGCTTGACCATGGAGGATCTTCTTGAGGAGATTGTGGGCGATATCTGGGACGAAACGGACGAGGTGGAGGTCGAATTCAAAAAGGTGGGGCGCGATCTTTACGAGGCGTCGGGCAGCATGCGCACCGAGGATCTCTTTGACGAGCTGGAGCTTGACACCAAGGACTTTGACGACGATAACGCGACGCTGGGCGGCTGGGTGATCGCCATGATGGGCGGATATCCCAAGGTGGGCGCGAGCTTTGACTATCGCAACCTGACCGTCACCGTCAAGGAACGCCACAAGATGCGCGTCACGCGCCTTGCCGTGCAGGTGCGCCCGCAGCAGGAGACGGAGGAGGAATAATGCGCAGCTACGCCTTTTTCCGCCATACCGCCTGCGAATATTTTCCCTGCCACCAGACGGACGACCCAGAAAGCTTCAATTGCCTGTTTTGCTATTGCCCCCTTTATGCCTTGGGGGAGGCGTGCGGCGGCGATTTTGCCTACACAAAAAGCGGCGTAAAGGATTGCAGCGCCTGCGCGTTTCCCCATAAGCGGGAAAATTACGATGCCGTCGTCGCCCGCTGCGGCGAGCTTGCAAGGCTGGCGGGAAAAAAGGAAAAGTAAAAAAACAAGAGCTTGCCCAAACCGGGCAGGCTCTTGTTTGATAGGCGAAGCCCTATTTCTTTCGTTTTCCTTTTCTGCCAAAGATCAGCCCCACAAGGAAGATGAGCAGGCACGCGCCCGCCACGTCGATCAAAAGCGAGCCGATGGTGCCGGATACGCTGATGCCGGCCAAGCCCGCGAGATAGCTGCCCAACGCGCTTCCGATGACGCCCACGATGATGTTGCGCAGCAGCCCGCCGTCCGATTGCATGATGATGCTCGCCAGCCATCCGATCACCGCGCCGATCACAAGGGAGATCAAAAGAGAAATCATAAAAACTCCTTTCAAAAGGGCCATGCGCCCTTCCTGCAAAATATTGACAGCCCCATAATAGAATATGGGGCTGCATTTGTCAATTCAGCGTTGGAGCCGCGCCCCGGAGGTTATATTCCGGCTCCGCCGGGTTTGCCGGCGGAACGGGGAGAGCCAAGGGCTCGAGCCCTATCGCATTTTGACGGACATGCCCGAAGGGCATAGTCAAAATGCGGAAACCTCAAAAGGCGTCAGCGTTTTGCCTCTCGCGCCGCAAGCAGGCATTGGCCGGGTCAGGCGGGCTTGTTGGCGGTGAGCTTCTTGATGACGATCAGCGTGCCGATCATCAGCACGATGGAGATGGGCAGCACCAAGAGGTTCTGCATGATACCCGCAAGCAGGTAGCACACGAAGGAGACCGCCGCCACGGTCAGCGCGTAGGGAAGCTGCGTGGAGACATGGTTCACATGGTCGCACTGGCCGCCGGTGGAGGCCATGATGGTGGTGTCCGAGATGGGGGAGCAGTGATCGCCGCACACAGCGCCCGCAAGGCACGCGGATACGCCGATGATGAGCAGCTCGCTCTCCGCCGGGATGCAGGCCACCACGATGGGCAGGAGTATGCCAAACGTGCCCCAGCTCGTGCCGGTGGAGAAAGAAAGGCCGATGGCCACGAGGAAGATGATGGCGGGCAGGAAGATGGCAAGCCCGCGCGCGCTGTTTTCTACGATGCCCGCGACGAATACGTCAGCACCCAAGAGGCCGGTCATGGCCTTGATGCCCCACGCCATGGTGAGAATGAGGATGGCGGGCACCATGGTCTTAAACCCGTCGGGGATGGAGGAGGCCACCTGCTTGAAGGTGAGCACCTTGCGGCAGATGAAGTAGACGCAGGTGAGCAGCAGCGCCACGGTGGAGCCAAGCGCTAAGCCAAAGGCCGCGTCGCAGTTTGCGAAGGAATTGATGAAGGTCTCGCCGCCAAAGAAGCCGCCGGTGTAGATCATGCCCAGCACACAGCTGACGATCAGCAGGATCATGGGGAGGATCAGATCAATCACGCGGCCGTTCTCATTGAAGTTTTCATCCTCGGATTCGCCGTAGGGGCGCGCGTCCGTGGTGAACAGGTCGCCCTTTCTGGCATTCTCCTCATGCTTTTTCATGGGGCCGTAATCGAACTTCATCAGCGTGATGGAGATGACCATGACGATGGTGAGGATGGAGTAGAAGTTGTAGGGAATGGCATTGACGAACAGCGTCAGGCCGTCCACGCCCTCCACCACGCCCGTGACCGCCGCCGCCCAGCTTGAGATGGGCGCGATCATGCAGATGGGGGCCGCCGTGGCGTCGATGATGTAGGAGAGCTTGGCGCGGGAAACGCCGTATTCATCCGTGACGGGGCGCATGACGGAGCCAACGGTGAGACAGTTGAAATAGTCGTCTACAAAGATCAGCACGCCCAGCAGGAAGGTCGCAAGCGTGGCCTGCTCTCTGGTCTTGATCTTGTTGCGTGCCCAGCGGCCATAGGCGGCGGAGCCGCCCGCGCGGTTCATCAGCACCACGAAGATGCCGAGTACCACAAGGAACATCAGGATACCCACGTTCCAGCTGTCGGACAGGTTTGCGATGAAGCCGTCCTGCACGAGCGTGGTCAGTGCCAGCTCCAGATTGAAGCCGGAATACAAAAGCGCGCCCATGAGGATGCCGAAGAACAGGGAGGAATAGACCTCCTTGGTGATGAGCGCCAGCGCGATGGCCACCAGCGGGGGCACGAGGGACCAGAAGGTGGCGTAGAGGCTGCTCTGGTATTCCTCGCCGTCCGCGGCGAGCGCAACGGCGCTTACGCACACCATGAGCGCGATCATGATGGCGAGCAGGAGCTTTCGCCGGTTGGTAAGATGCGTCATAAGAATGATACCTCCAAGAAAAAATAGTGCTGCGGATGCGTGCCGCGCGAAAAAAGTGGCCGGAGCGATTGCACCGGCCACATGCGCACAGCGTATATAGCGAACAATAGCGCTCCACAATGAACGTATGTCACTGTGACAGTCAAACGGATGTTTTCCGCCTGCCCAGCAAAAAGCCCGCAAGCTGCTTCCTGCTTCGGCGGCCCGCCCTTTCCCGTAGCGTCGTCATCCCTTGCGGACTCGTCTACGGTACTTTTGCGCGCCGCGCCTCTATCGACTCCGTATGAAATTTGCAAAGAGCGGTTTCTGACCACTTATGGCGAATTATAGCCGCTTTACGGCTTCTTGTCAACGTTTGTCAAGAAAATGGAGTGGAAGTAGCGTTGATTATGAATAATCCAGCACGGAAAATGGCAATTCCCTCGATGTTCGATTCTTCATATACCTTGTTTTTGCTTTTCCGTACTCTATTGAATATTCCTTGAGCCGACGACGCTTTCGGTAATGGTGTCGTAAACAATGATGTTTAACCCCGAGCCTGACAGTTGCTGCTCTCGGCTGCCGACGATCACCCCGATGCCATCGTCGGTTCCAGCTTTAAAGAAAACATCATCTATCATTTCCGACACGGATATCGGTTGCTTTCCCGATGCTATATTTATATCATGTTTTCCCTTGATGATCGCAGCGCAATAAATATCGTTGTCGTTAAAATCGATCAAATATCCAGCCTGCGACAGCAACGCCTCCGCTCTGTCCCGCTGAGCCGCATCGGCAAAGCTTCCCGAAAGCAGGATGATGTGGTTATCGGAATCGATGTATTGCATGAAATCATTGTCGTCTGCCGCTATTGCCAGCTTATAGGTCCGTATCCACTTGCTGTATTCTAAGTAATCCTCGTCCCAGAATGCGTATTCCTCATCGTCCTTGTGACTATCAACATAATAATGTTGGTTGATCTGGCGTCCGATATAAGCTGTCATCTTTTCCATTCCGTATATATTAAGGTGTCCTTGATCCCACATATCCCTGCCGAAATCCAAACCAATATCATCTATCAGGTGGAAAAAGTTATAATACGCGACATTATTCTCTGCGGCTATCTTGGATATGGAATTCGCTATGGTTTGTGTGGTGATACCGGCACAATACGGGGCCGTATATAATATCAACTGGCATTCGTTTTCTTTGCACAGCCGAATTATCTTATTCAAATACTCTTTATTCATGTCGTTGATATCGCAAAGCTGCGATTCATCCACTATTTGGGGAGCTTCGAAAGCAGTGTGTCTGGGACGCGAAATATATGCTCCTCTTGAAAATGCATTCACTTTTGAAGTGGAAAAAATAAAGTCGTCGGTCGTTAATGTATCCCATCTGGAGTGGTAAAGATAAAAAGGAGCATAGTATTCAGTTCGGTTGTGTTCATTTTCAACAAGATCATTTATTGCATTGATTTTTATAAAAGACAGTGGGTATGCATCCAGAGATCTGTGAAGCTCTTGATTGCCACCAACCGCTTCAGTACCTGCTGAATGCATTTCCAGTACAATAATTTGCGGTGATTGCCTTTTCATTTCAAGGTTGATCATATTATAAGAATTTGGCAAGGACTGGCTTGATGTGGAATAAACAAATGAAGAATATCCGTAATCATTCCAAAGCTGCATGGGTAAGATTGAGCAAAATGAATGACTGGAACCGAAAAACATTATATCAATACAGTTGTCCCTAAGATCATTTTTTGCACGAAAGGGCGGCTCGTGTTTTAGCAAAAGCACATCTGATGCGATAAATATGCTAAAAGCCAATATGCACATAAATATTAAAAAGCTTACTATTTTTATTACTCTTTTCTTCATAGCACTCTCCCGCTCAAAATTGGAAATAGATGAATGAGGCTGCGGAAAACTCGGGTCCGTAATACCCGAATATCAAGACAAACAGCAAAGCAGCTATTATGAATCCCCAGCGGAACCATAACTCCTGCTTATTCAAAAAACTTATAAAGTTGAAATTCCGTCTTCTCAGTATGCCAGCAAACAGCAATATCCCTATGGATATCAAGGCAAGGCTCACATTTTCTCTGTTCAAGCCCAATGTATACAAGGATTCGTCAAAAAGCACACCCGGATTAAGGTCTATGAACATACGCCGTATTATCTGAAAAGCGTCCGATAGGCTTTCCGCCCGGAAAAATATCCATGTAAAACTGACCAGTATAAATGTAAACACAATGCTTATCAGCTTATGACTGAAGCAGTCTCTGTTTATTTTAAATCGTGAAGCTATAGCGTCGCGTGCCTTTTTTGTGACGGACGACGTGATCTGAAACAAGCCGTTGAGACCTCCCCAGACGACAAAGCTCCAATTCGCGCCGTGCCACAGACCGCTGACCAAAAAAACTATCATCGTGTTCAAATATTTCCGCAGCTTGCCTTTTCTGTTTCCGCCCAAGGGGATATATAAATAATCCCGAAACCACGAGGTAAGCGATATGTGCCACCTGTTCCAAAACTCAATAATGGATGTAGAAAGATAGGGTGTGTCGAAATTATTCATGAGTCGAAAGCCCATGACCTCTGCCGCCCCTTTGGCTATAGCCGAATATCCGTAAAAATCGCAGTATATTTGCACGGCGAAAAAGAATGTAGCTACGATCAGATAAAACCCTGTGTACATCTGATAATTCATGTAGACCTGATCGACGATCACCGCAATTCTGTCCGCAATGACCAGCTTTAAGAAATAACCCCATAGCATAAGGAGTATTCCGCTTTTTGCATTGTCGGCGTTGAAGCAGTGGCGCTCATCTATCTGGTGCAGTAGATTTTTGGACCGTTCAATGGGTCCCGCGACAAGCTGAGGAAAGAAGGAAACAAACAGTGCATACTTCAGAATATTTTTCTGGGGCTCGATCTCGCCTCTGTATACATCCATTGTATAGCTCAGTGCCTGGAAAGTGTAGAAGGATATGCCTACAGGTAATAGAATATCAAGCTTGGGTACAGACATTGAGATGTTTACCAAGGAAAGCAGCGAGCTGAGGTTGCTCGCCAAAAAATCGAAATACTTAAAGAAAATGAGAATAAGGAGATTGAGAGTAAAGCTTAGTGCGACCCAAAGCTTAGGCGATGCTGTTCGCAACACCCCGGGGGGAGTTATCTTTATAAGAATGCCGCTTAAATATGTAATGACAGTAGAAACAGCCAGCAAGAACGCGTATGTGGGATTCCAGCACATGTAAAAGTAATAGCTTGCTATCAGCAAGAAAATGTATCGGATTTTGTGCGGAATCACAAAATAAACAAGGCATACTGTTGGAAAAAAAAGCAGGAATTCGATTGAATTAAAAAGCATAAATCACCCGTATCCAATGAATTATTAGTTAACATATTGACAGCATAATGGTATATATTTCTCAATCATTTTATATACCAAGGAGAGAAAAGCTCTATCTTAAAGGACTGTGCTTGGGCACGACGGGCGCGTCCCAGTATAGAAGCGTCCCGTCATAGTTTTGCGCTAAGTATATGGCGCTGGTGGTCAGCGCATCCACGTCCGGCTTGTTGAGCGTGGCGATCTTGATGATGGCGATGCCGTAGGCGCGCTCCATATCGGGATAGAACTGCGTGTCCGAAAGCGCGAAGCCCGCGTGCCGCGCCTGCTCCGAAAACATCACCAGCAGCGGCTCGGAGGGGAAGAACATGTGCAGCCGCACCCGCCGGGACGCGGGCGTGTAGTCGCCCGCCTTCGCCATGCGCGCGATCATCTCGCGGTTTTGCTCGGTCTGGTATTTCGCGGCGTCGGGGCAAAGCTGCTCGCCATAGAAGCTCCACGACGGGTCCTCCTGCACGTCCGCGCGGCAGGATAAAAGCTTTTCCTTGGCGTAGGCGTATTCCATGCTCGCAAGCGATACCTTGGCCTTGCCGTAAAAATAGAACTGGATGCACGTTGCCGTATCTACGCGTCCGGCAAAGAGAAAGCCCTCCTTGACGCATTTTGTTAAAATCGCGTCCGCGTGGCGGCGGCATCGCCCGTTTATTTCTTTCGGCGCAGAACAATACAGGCGAAACACGAAGGGATAATCCTCCGCGCTTCCCTGCTCGCCCAGCGCGAGATCGACGGCGTATTTGGCCGTCTCGCCCTTTTCCTGCCAATCGTATGTGAACCAGTTGGCCAACGCTTACTCCAATACGGCCTTGATGCGGCGCACGCCCGCGCTGCTGGCCTCCTCCTTTTTGATCTTGAACACGCCCAGGTCGCCCGTGTTGCCAGCGTGCGGCCCGCCGCAGATCTCCTTGGAGAATGTACCCATGGTGTATACCTTCACGCGTTCGCCGTACTTGTCGCCGAAAAGACCGATTGCGCCCTGCGCGCGCGCCTCGTCCGGCGTCATTTCCTCGCAGACGATGGGGGCGGCGGCGGCGATGGCGGCGTTGACGAACGCCTCTACCTCCTTGAGCTCCTCGGGCGTTACCTTGCGGCCAAAGCTAAAGTCAAAGCGCAGGCGCTCCGCCGTGATGTTGGAGCCGCGCTGGCTGATGGTGTCGTCCTCCAAGACCTTGCGAAGCCCCGCCTGCAAAAGATGCGTCGCGGTGTGCAGCTTGGCCGTCTGTTCGCTGGTGTCGGCAAGGCCGCCCTTGAAGCGCTGCTCCGCGCCCGCCTGCGACTTCTTCTGGTGGTTCTCAAACGCCTCCTCAAAGCCCTTCACGTCCACGGTCAGGCCGTTTTCACGCGCCATCTCCTCGGTGAATTCGATGGGGAAGCCGAAGGTGTCGTACAGGCGGAAGGCGCTTGCACCGTCGATTTTGCCGTCTGTAAAGCCGCCCTTGATGCGCTCGAACTCGCGCATGCCGTTTTTGAGCGTCTTTTGGAAGCGAAGCTCCTCGCGGTCAAGCTCCTCGTAGATGCGCGCGGCGTTGTCAGCAAGCTCGCTGTAGAATTTGCCGTACTGCGCGACGACCGCCTCGGCGACCTTCGCCAGACTGCCCTCCGGCATGTCAAGCTGCATGGCGAAGCGGAGCGCACGGCGGATCAAGCGGCGCAGGATATAGCCCTGATCGACGTTGGAGGGGGTCACGCCGCGCGGGTCGCCCAGCATGAAGGCGGCGCAGCGGATGTGATCCGCCACGATGCGGAAAGCCTTGATGGTGTCTGCACTGTCCTTGTAATTTTTGCCGGAAAGCTCGCTTATGCGCGCGATGATGCCCGCAAACGCGTCGGTGTCATAGACGCTCTCCACACCCTGCAGCGTGGCGATGGTGCGATCCAGCCCCATGCCCGTATCGACGTTCTGCTGCGCAAGCGGGGTGAAATGCCCCTCCGCGTCCTTGTTGTATTCCATAAAGACGTTGTTCCAGATCTCCAGATACTTGCCGCACGAGCAGGAGGGGTCGCAGTCGGGGCAGCATTTGGGCTTGCCCGTGTCGTAGAAGATTTCGGTATCCGGGCCGCAGGGACCCGTCGTGCCCGCGGGGCCCCACCAGTTATGCTTTTTATCAAGATAGAAGATATGCGAGGGGTCTACGCCCATCTCCACCCAGCGATCGTGGGAGAAGGTGTCCTGCGGGGCGTTCTCGTCGCCGCGGAAGCAGGTGAAATACAGCTTGTCCTTGGGGATATCAAGGTATTCGGGGGAGGTCAAAAACTCCCATGAAAAGGCGATGGATTCCTTCTTGAAATAGTCGCCCAGCGACCAGTTGCCCAGCATCTCAAAGAAGGTGCAATGGCTCGCGTCGCCCACCTCGTCGATATCGCCCGTGCGCACGCATTTCTGGCAATCCACAAGCCGGACGCCCGCCGGATGCTTTTCGCCCATCAGATATGGCACGAGGGGATGCATGCCCGCAGTCGTAAAGAGCACGGTGGGGTCGTTTTCGGGGATGAGGGAGGCAGACGGTATGACGGCATGGCCTTTTTTACGGAAAAAGTCCAGATACAGCTCGCGGAGCTCATAGGATTTCAACAAACGCATAAACAAACAATCCTTTCCCAATTCAAATATGTCCAAATGTGCACAGCACAAAATATACCGCTTACATTATATAGAAAGCCGCTTTTCTTGTCAACGAAGGCGTGTGCGGGTATAATAGGGAACATGAAAACTACGCTATTCAAGCATAGGCCGAAAAGACCGGGGGAAAAGCGGAAGCTCAGCTTCACCCTCACGGGGCAGGAGGGCAAGCCGTGGCGCATCGCGCTCATGGGCGCTGCGGCGCTGCTGCTGGTTCTTCTTATCGTGGCGCTTTCCCGCGTGGAGCCGAATGCGCTTGGCAGCGCGGAGGTGCGCACCATTCAGGATCGCGGGGTACTTCGCGTGGGCGTCAGGGATGATATACCCGGCATGGGCTTTGCGCAAACGGGTCTGGAGGCGGAGCTTGGGGATATTCTTGCCCAGCGCCTGCTTCCCGACATTCCCGCGGGCAACAGCGTCAAATACGTCACGGTGGACAGCATGACCATAGGCCCCAAGATCGCGCAGGGCGCCATCGACGTGGCGATCGCCATGATGCCGCAGGGCGCGCAGCCCAAATTCCTCTACTCCCAGCCCTATTACAGCGACCCCTGCTACTTTATCACCTCCGTCACCACGCAAAGGCTGGTGTTACAGGGGATTCGCGCCGGGTGCGTGCAGAATACGCCGTCGGCTACGCTTCTGGAAAGCTATGTCGCCGCCCGCCCCAGCGCCAACATCACCATCGTCAAATACGCCTCCTATCCCGACATGATCGAGGCCGTGATGGAGAGCAACGTCGAGGTGGCGGTGATGACCCAGCTGTATATCGAGAAATATCAGGCGGAAACGGATGTAAATCCGGACACGCTCGTACCCTTCATGCCGTATATCTTTCGAGCCAGCGCCGTTTCGCCGGGCACGGTCAATTACTGCATCGCCTGCCCCACGGACACGCCCGCGCTCATCACGGTGGCGGATCTGGTGCTGGACGAATTGCAGCAAAGCGGGCAGCTCCAAAGCATGTATACAAAATACGGGCTGGTGCAAGACTATGCCCATGAAGAAGAATGAAAAGCAAAACGCAAACGAGGAAGCCATGCGGGCGTCACAGGTGATGCGCCGCATGAATCAGGGGGAGATCCCCTCTGACGTACTGGGCAGCTATACGGGCACGGACGAATACGACGAACAGCCCGTGCAGGATGTAGACGATCTGTAGCGCGCTGCGCTTTCGCTCCAACGACTTCGCCGTCGGAGCGAGGTTTGCACGTTTTGCCTCTCGCCCTGCGGGCTCCGAACGGCAAACCGTGAGCGGAAACGGCCACTTGGGCCGATCCGTTCCGCCGGCAGAGCCGTCGGAGCCGGAACAAATGGGGCTGCCGCCCCATACCCCGGGGGATTCGGGGGTCAGATTCGGATTAAAGCCACAGATGCCGCCCCATACCCTGGGGGATTCGGGGGTCGCAACCCCCGGAAGCTAAAATCGCCCGCGCCGGCTTTGCCGGTGCGGGCGTGTGTAAATCCGAAGGATTTCAGTCTCTGCGCTTTTCGGCGGCCGTGAGCAAACGCGAACAGCCGAAAAGCGTAACCCTCAGACCCGGTCGCATGACCGGGTCTGAAAGCGAAGCGCTACACGAATAGCATCAATATCGGCACCGCCGCAAAGCACGCGATGGTGCTGATGCTCATGCCGAGCGCCGCGTACCCCTCGTCCGCGCCGCATTCGGCGCTTAGCACCACCACCTGCGTCATGACCGGCATGGCCATCTCGATCATGAGCATGCTCTTTACGCTGCCCGTGATTCCCAGCGTGCGGCAGAACAGTACGCAGCACACAGGCGCGATCACAAAGCGGAACAGCAGCACGAGCGCAAGGCTCAGGGTAAGCTTGCCGCCGCCCGGCTGCGCTTTGGGCGCAGCCTTTTTTGACGCGAACAGCTCATAGATCACAAAGCCCGAATACAAAAGTGCGATGGGGGAGACGGTGTTCCCCATATAGCCCGCGAAATCGAGGATCAGCTTGGGAAGCTGCACATCCAGTAAAATCAGCACCACGCACAGCGCGATCATGTAAAGCGGGGGCTTGATAAACGCCTTTAGAAACTGCCGGAGGGTGCGCCTTTGGCGCGGCTGCTCGTTGCCGTAATTGAGGAATGCCACGCCGACGGTCTGAAAGGCAAGGGTGTTGACGATATAGTAGGCAAGCACCACGGGCACCGCGGCGTCGCCAAAGAGCGCCGTGCACATGGGGTAGCCTATGAACATGGAATTGGCCACAAAGCACATTACCACAAAAACGCCAAGGCGCTTGGGCGGCAGCTTCAAAAGCCGCGCCACGGCATAGGCGAGCAGCAGCATCACGCCGATGCCGCAAACGCTTACCAGCAGCACCGCGCGCATCTCAAGCAGCAGCGCGTGCGTTACCTTGCCCATCAGCCCGTTTACACACATGCAGGGCAGGGCGATATTCATGATGTATTTTACAAGGAAAGCCTTGTGCTCGTGCTTCATCCAGCCCATGCGGCCGCAAAAGCAACCCACCGCCGTCATGAGCAGTATCAGCATGACGGCGGTGGCGGAATGAGAGAAAGCTTGCATACTTACTTAATTTTTTTGCACTCCAGATAGTAGCGCTTTTCGTGTGCCTCGCCCATGGAGAAGGTCTTGCGGGGCAGGGCGCCGTCGAACACGACGGTGGGGAAAAGCTGGGATTTGGGCATGGGGGGAAGCAGGAAGCCCATGTTCTCCGCCTTGCTGCCAAGGTCGTACACCACGTCCTCGCCGTGGATATAGTCGATGGTCGCACCCGGCATGTCCTTGAGCATCGCGTCCAGCGCGTTTTGCAGCGTCCCGACCTCAAGCTGCGCTGCGGGTGCTGTCACCTTGAGGAAGCCGAAGGATTTGGGCGTGACGAACGGCATAATGTGCGCGTCCTGCTGCTGCGCCTGTTTGGCGGCGGTTTCCGCCTCCTCGCGCGTAAAGAACTGCATCAGCTCGCACCCGCCGTTGTCAGCCTGCATCTTCTTTTGCAGATACCCAAGCGCCTTGTCCGCGTCCAAATGGAACAATACGCGGTGGATAGGCTCAAAGATGATGCCCGCATCGTGCACGTTTTCAAGCTCCACAAGGCAGAAGCGCGCGGGGTGCGTCTTTTGCTCCTCGGGGGAGAGCGTCGCCTTGATGTTTTCCCAGCTTGCCTTGGCCGTGGCGAAGGAATGGTTGCCGTCGCCCATCGCAAAGAGCAGCGGCGGCTGATCCGCGCCGTATTGTTTGGCGAATTTCGCGGGGTCTACCAGTGCTGCCATGGCGTTTAGCGTGCGCTCGATCACGGCTTCGTCCTTCATGAACCAGCCCTTGACCGTGCCGCCGTTTTGCATCAGGGTAAAATCGTACTTGAGATCGGCCTTCTTGGCGTCCGCTTCGAGAGGCTCGATGACGGTCTTGTCCGGATCGTCGATCAAAACCAGTATGTGCGGCATCTCAAGCGGCGCGTCCTTGCGGATGCGAAGGCGGGGCGGGATGCGCTCCACAATGGTGCCCTCCGTCGCGCGGATGAGCGTCTTGCTGCCCTTTTCGTAGCTGTAGCGCTCCAAGTCCAGCGCGATCATAAGCCCTAAGCGGGTCTTGCCGTCCACATGGCGGCGAACCAGCATAAGCCCCTGCCCGATGCTCTCCAATACGCCCTCCGCCATATAGCGATCCATGGCGGCGTTGATGGCCGTGATGCGCTCCGCCTCATCCGGCTTGTCCAGATAGAATTCCGGCAGCATGATGCGCAGCGTGCTCGGGGAATCGCCCACGATGGCCTCTGTCTCCTTCCAGTAATCGGGCTGGGAGGTATACTGATCGCAGGCGACGACAGCCCACTTCTGCATGTCCACAGAGTTGTTTGGCAACAGGATCTCCGGCACGCAAACGCCGATGTCGTTGTGAAACTTATCCATTGATTTCCTCCATGTATTGTAGATTTGTAATGCGTCCCAAACGGGCGGAATTGTCCTTCCTTATTGTACAATAGGCCGTGTGCGCGGTCAAAAAATATATAAAGAAATTTGCTTTAACACTTTACTTTGGTAAAGCATCATGGTATACTCAAACCCGTCGCCGGAAGGCGGCATGAAAACGAAATTCTTTTGAAGGAGATAAACGAACATGAAGAAACTGATGATGATCCTGATGGCAGCCCTGCTGCTCGTAAGCGCCTGCGCGTGCGCGGCGCCCGCCGCAGCCCCCGCCGCTACCGCCGATCCCGACGTGCTGGCAGAGGCCGAAGCGAGCTGGACGCTCTCTGAGGAAGCGCTCGCCGAAGAACCCGCGGCAGAACCCGCCGCGGAGGACGATCTTGCCTACATTACGGGCAAGGGCAACATGGTGATCGGCATCACCATCTTTGAGCCCATGAACTATTACGAGGGCGAAAAGCTGGTGGGCTTCGATACGGAGTTTGCGGAGGCCGTCTGCGCCAAGCTTGGCGTGACGCCTGAATTCATCGAGATCAACTGGGACACCAAGGAGACCGAGCTTGCCTCCAAGAACATCGACTGCATCTGGAACGGCCTGACCATCACTGAGGATCGCAAGGCCAACATGGAGATCACCGATCCGTACATCAAGAACATGCAGGTGGTCGTGGTAAAGGCCGCGAATGCCGCGAACCTTGCGACCGTGGAAGCGCTTGGCGGCGCCAACCTCGTAGCCGAGATGGGCTCCGCGGGCGAGACCGTCATCAAGGAGGACGCCGTCCTCTCCGGTGCGAACTTCGTCGCCGTTGCCAAGCAGACCGACGCGCTGCTGGAGGTCAAGGCGGGCACGGCCGACGCGTGCGTGCTGGATTACACGCTTGCGAAGTCCATGGTGGGCGAGGGCACGGACTTTGCCGATTTGCAGATGGTGGACGGGCTTGAGCTTGCCGTCGAAGAATACGGCGTAGCCTTCCGCAAGGGCAGCAATGTTGCCGCGGCTGTCAACGAGCAGATCACGGCGCTCACGGGCGACGGCACCATGGACAAGATCGCGGAGACCTACGGCCTCACCGATTCGCTGCTGTCGAATCAGTAAGAGCTTCGCTTTCGCGCGAAGTCTATCGGACTTCGCGCGACTTTTTCACGGGTCGCTTGCACCTTTGGTGCGGCCAGCGCCCCGTGCAGAGAAGCCCTTGCATAGCAAGGGCTTCCGAATCTGACGCGCATGTCGCCAGATTCGGTTTTAACCTCCGGGGGCTGCGGCCCCCGAACCCCCGGAGCTTTGGCATATTGTAAAAAAGGACTTATATGGATTTACTTACCGTTACATCAAGACTGCTGGAAGGCTTTTCCATCACCTGCAAGATATTTGCGCTGACCCTCGTGTTTGCGCTGCCGCTGGGTCTTGTGATCGCGTTTTGCTCCATGAGCAAGGTGCGGCTGGTCAAGTGGCTTTCGCGCACATTCGTCTGGATCATTCGCGGCACGCCGCTGATGCTGCAGGTCATTGTCGTTTTCTACGGCCCCGGCCTGCTCTGGGATATGCAGGCGTTCGGACGGCTGGACGCGGTGCTCATCGCCTTTATCATCAACTATGCCGCGTATTTTTCCGAAATCTATCGCGGCGGCATCGAATCTATCCCCAAAGGGCAGTATGAGGCCGGGCAGGTGCTGGGCATGACAAAAGCGCAGATCTTCTTCAGGGTCATACTGTTGCAGGTGGTCAAGCGCATTTTGCCCCCCATGAGCAACGAGGTCATCACCTTGGTCAAGGATACGTCGCTTGCCCGCATCATCGCCGTCAAGGAGCTTATCATGATGGCGCAGGAGTACATTGCGACCTACGCGCTCATCTGGCCGCTGTTCTATTCGGGCGCGTTCTATCTGCTCTTTTGCGGGGCGCTGACGCTGCTGTTCGGGTATTTGGAAAAGCGGCTGGACTATTTCAGGGTTTGACGCGGACGCGATTGGGAAGGTAAGGTATAGACAGCATGAGCGGTATTCTACAGGTACAGGGACTCAAAAAGCACTTCGACGCGACGGAGGTGCTAAACGGCATCGATTTTACGCTGGACAAGGGCGAGGTGCTTTCCATCATAGGCTCGTCGGGCAGCGGCAAAACGACGCTGCTGCGCTGCCTCAATTTCTTGGAAACGCCGGACGAGGGCAGGATCATCGTCAACGGCGAGACCCTCTTTGACGCAGCCGACCCCGCCACGCAGCGGGACGCGGATATACGGCAAAAGCGGCTTCGCTTTGGACTCGTGTTTCAAAACTTCAACCTTTTTCCCCAGTATACGGCCTTGCAAAACGTGACGCTCGCAAGCGAACTACTCGCCAAGGGCAAGCCGGAGTATCAGGCAAACAAGGCGAAGATCCACAACGAGATCAAGCAAAACGCCCTTGCGCTTCTTGAGCAGGTGGGGCTATCCGACAAGGCGGACAACCATCCGCACCAGCTTTCGGGCGGCCAGCAGCAGCGTGTGGCCATCGCGCGCGCGCTTGCCCTGAAGCCGGATATACTCTGCTTTGACGAGCCCACGAGCGCGCTTGACCCCGAGATTTCCGGCGAGGTGCTTCGCGCCATACGCAAGCTTGCCGAGCGCAGGATGACCATGGTGATCGTGACCCACGAGATGGGCTTTGCCCGCGAGGTGTCCAGCCGCGTCATGTTTATGGACGGCGGGCGCATCGCGGAGGAGGGACGCCCCGAGGCGGTGTTCGGCGCGCCCAAGAGCGAACGGCTGCGCGCGTTTTTGAAGGCGGTCATTCAATAGGCCGCGAAAGGTAAAAGCAGGGTAAAATGCCATGTATGAAAGCAGATTAAAAAGCGAGGCGGCGGATGCGCTGTTCAAGGCCATTCTGGCGCTGCAAAACGAGGAGGAGTGTTACCGCTTCTTTGAGGATGTGTGCACCATCAGCGAGGTTGGCTCCATCGCGCAGCGCTGGGAGGTGGCAAGGCTTCTCTTTGAGGGTCTTACCTACAGCGCCATCGCAGAACGGACGGGGGCGAGCACCGCGACCGTATCGCGCGTGGGCAAATGCCTCAATTATGGCGCGAACGGCTACCGGCTGGTACTCGATCGGCTTGCGGACAAATAGACTATTGACAATTCCTAGCAGTTCACTTATAATTGGCGCATGATGAATTTTGAGGCATGTTTCTGTTGTTGTTGTACACAGGGACGCCCGTAAAGCCGAAGGGCGGACGCGGGCGGCTCCTATAGCCGTGCCTGTGTCCATAACAGCGGAAGGTCTTTTATTTGTAAGAAAAGACAAAGCTATGTGCATAGGCATATAGCTTTTTTTGCGCTTCGCTTGCACCCCATATATTGGGTTTGCACATAGATTATAAGAAATACCAAAGGAGGAATTACAAAATGGAGACCATTGCAAACGCAGTCGGCAACACGCCTTTGATCCGTATCGACTACCGCTACGAGGGCAGGGACGGCTGTATCTATACGAAGCTGGAAAGCTATAACCTCACCGGCAGCATCAAGGACAGGATGGTGGCGTATGTGCTCAAGCAGGCGCAGGAAAAGGCGGAGCTGAAAACCGGCCAGCCCATCGTGGAAACGACCTCCGGCAACACGGGCATTTCCATCGCCGCCTACGGCAGCAGCCTGGGGCATCCCGTGCACATCTTCATGCCGGATTGGGCGAGCCGGGAGCGCACGGAGCTCATGCGCATGTACGGCGCGGTCGTCCACCCCGTATCCCGCGAGGAGGGCGGCTTTATCGAAGCGCTGCGCCGATCCTATCTCTTTGCCAAGGAGGTCGGGGCATACCGCACGGATCAGTTCAACAACTACGATAACGTCATGGCACATTACTATGGCGTAGGCCCCGAGCTGTTGCAAGCCTTGCCCGACGTGGGCGCCTTTGTTTCCGGCGTGGGTACGGGCGGCACGCTCATGGGCGTCACCAAGAGGCTCAAGGAGGATCACCCCACCCTTGCCGTCGCCGTGGAGCCGGACGCGGCCCCCATGCTAAGCGAAGGCAGGATCTACGGCCCGCACGGCATCGAGGGCATAGGCGACGACTTCATCCCCACCATCGTGGATAAAAGAAAGATCGACAGGGTCATCACCGTCAACGATAAAGACGCCATGAACATGTCCCGCATGCTCGCGCGCGTGCTGGGGCTGGGCGTGGGCATATCCTCCGGCGCCAACCTGCTGGGCGCTGTGCAGCTCAAAGCTGGCATGGACGCGCCCGTCGCCACCGTATTTGCGGACGACAACAAAAAGTATCTCTCCACCGCCCTTTGCGGCGAGATCGTGGAGGAGGAAGGGTTTATCTCCAATAAGATCGAGCTGTTAAGGTATGAGAGGGTGTAACGAAAACAATGCGTAAAACTCGCCCCCGGTCGCATGACCGGGGGCGAAGCGCTACTGCGCATGACCGGGGGCGAAGCGCTACTGCGCAATATGCACATCAAGCTGCGGGAAGGGGATACTTACGCCCTCCTTTTCAAACGCGGCCTTGACCGCCTCGTTCATTTCGCCCGGGACAGAGGCGTAATCCTCCACCTTGCAGTATACCAGCAGCAAGCATACCAGCGCGCTATCCTCCATGCGGGAAAGCACCATGGCGGGCGCGGGATCTGAAAGCACGCGCGCGTTTTTTTGCGCCGCGTCCAACAGTATCCGGCGCACCTTCTCCACATCCGTGCCGTAGGCCACGATATATTCAAGATCCTGCCGAAGATAAGGCTCTGCGGAATAGTTGATGACGCGGCCGTTGGAGAGGTTGCCGTTGGGCAGCACCACGCAGCGGTTGTCCCGCGTGCGGATGGTGGTATAGAACATGCTGACGTCCGTGACCGTGCCCGTCTCGCCGCCCGGCTCCTCGATCACGTCGCCCACCTCGAAGGGCTTAAACAGCAGCACCATCATGCCGCCCGCAAAGTTGGAAAGGCTGCCCTGCATGGCAAGGCCGATAGCGAGACCCACCGAGCCAAGCAGTGCCACAAGCGATGAGGTCGGCACGCCCACAACGCCCGCCGCGATGATGACGAGCATAGCCTTGAGCGCAAAGCCCGCGAAGCTTTTCAGGAATGACGTGGCGCTGGGGCCGATATGCGCTGCCAAGCGGGACTTGGGCAGGCGCTTGAGCAGATGATTGACGACGCGGAAGGCCGCAAACAGGCACGCAAGCGTGAGGAGCACCGTCATGAGCTCCCGCATGAAGGGCTTTTCTAAAAACGCCCAAATCGTTTCCATGCTCGACCTCCGTTTTGCTTATTTATGATAGAGCTTTTTGCTCTGGTACTGCGGCTCGCAGGTGATATTGACGCCCAGCTTTTTGAATACGCCTATATCCACGCCCGAAAGTATGACGCTCGAGTGCGCCTCGCACCCCTTGAGCTTGCCAAGCTGCTGCATCGCAAGCTCCGCCGTGGGGTTGGTGGCGGCGCAAATGGTAAGGGCGATCAAGATTTCGTCCGTGTGCAGCCGGGGGTTGGTGTTGCCCAGATGCGCGGTCTTTAGGTGCTGGATGGGTTCTATGATGATGGGGGCAATGAGCGGGATGGAATCGTGTATGTTGCCCAGCGCCTTGAGGGAGTTGAGCAGCAGCGCTGAGGACGCGCCCAAGAGCGAGCTCGTTTTGCCCGTGACGATGCGTCCGTCGGGCAGCTCCAAGGCGGCGGCGGGCGCGCCCGTAGCTTCGGCCTTAGAGAGCGCTGCGCTCACCACCGGGCGTATCTCCGGCGTGATGCCCGCCTGATTCATCAAAAGCTTGATCTTGACCACGCCGCCTTCGCCGGATAAGCCCTGCCGGAAGGCGCAGGCCTCGGCGTAGTAGCGGCGGATGATCTCCTGCTTGGCGGCGTCGCAGCACGCCGCGTCGTCGCAAATGCAGTTGCCCACCATGTTGACGCCCATGTCCGTGGGGGATTTGTAGGGGCATTCGCCGTAGATTTCCTTAAATATCGCCTCCAACACGGGGAAGATCTCCACGTCCCGGTTATAGTTGACCGTCGTGACGCCGTACGCCTCCAAGTGGAAGGGATCGATCATGTTCACGTCGTTGAGATCGGCGGTGGCCGCCTCGTAGGCGAGGTTCACCGGATGCTTGAGCGGCAGGTTCCAGATGGGGAAGGTCTCGAATTTCGCGTAGCCCGCGTGCACGCCCCGCTTGTTTTCGTGATAGAGCTGGGATAAGCACGTCGCCATCTTGCCGCTGCCGGGGCCGGGCGCTGTGACGACGACGAGCGAGCGGGTCGTTTCGATATAGTCGTTGCGGCCGTAGCCCTCCTCGCTTACGATGAGGTCGGCGTTGGCGGGGTATCCCGCGATCGGATAGTGCCGATACGCCTTTACGCCAAGCTTCTCCAGCCGCGCCATAAACGCGTCGGCGCTGGGCTGGCCAGCGTACTGCGTGAGCACCACGCTGCCCACATACAGGCCGATGGCGCGAAACGCGTCGATCAGGCGCAGCACGTCAAGGTCGTAGGTGATGCCAAGATCGCCGCGCACCTTGTTCTTTTCGATATCGCCCGCCTTGATGGCGATGACGATCTCCGCCTCGTCCTTCAATTGCAGCAGCATCTTGACCTTGCTGTCCGGCGCGAAGCCAGGGAGCACGCGCGACGCGTGAAAATCGTCAAAGAGCTTACCCCCAAATTCCAAATACAGCTTGTCGCCAAAGCGGGAAAGCCTGTCCAAGATGTGTTCGGACTGCATCTTTAAATATTTCTCGTTATCAAAGCCTATGGTATGCAACACGCATCACCTCCCCAAAGTATCCTGTTTACCATTTTAGCAGAAAAAGAGAAAAGAAGGGATAGAAATTGCAAAGAGTGTGCTATAATTTTTATGGGAACCCAAAGGGGTATCCATTCGTATTATTGATGTCGAAGGAGAGCGCCGTGAAAGCATGGGATTTTGACGCCGCCTACCGTGCGTATGCGCGCATGGTGTACTGGACGGCATACGGCATACTCAAAAGCGATAGCGACGCCATGGATGTATCGCAGGATACGTTCATGCGAGCCATCAAGCATGAAAAAAAGCTTGCCGCCATGACGGACGCACAGCAAAAGGGCTGGCTGTACCGCGTGGCCTATAATTTGTGCATGGATAAAAAGCGGCGGGAAAAGCGGGAGTTTCCAAGCGAAACGGAGGAGCTTTTCGACGGGCCCGATATGGATCAATCGACGCTGCCCGAGGCCGCGGCCTTGAGCAAGGAGCAAAAGCGGCTCGTGCGGGACGCGATCGACGCGCTGCCGGAGGTCTATCGGGAGACGGTGGTGCTGCATTACTTCTCCGGCCTCCCCTACGAGGAGATCGCGGCGCTGACGGGGGCGAGCGAGGGAACCATCAAATCCCGCATGTCCCGGGCGAAGGGCAAGCTGCTGGAAACGTTGAAAAAAGGAGGTGAGATACATGGCTGACGAACTGGATAAGATGCTGTTTGCGCTTGGCGACGAAGCGGACGCGCAGGTGGATTACGACGCCATGTATCGCGCCATCAAGCAAAAGCAAAGAAGCGCGAAGCCCGCGATGCACTATGCACGGTGGGGCGCTGTGGCCGCGTGCGCCCTCGTCCTTGCGGGCGTGAGCCTGTTTGCGCTGCGCGGCGGCGCGGGGAAGGGCTTTGCGGACATGGCGGCACCCGCGGCGGAAGCGCCCGCGCCCGCGGCGGCAGAACCGCAGATGGCCGCCTATGCGCTGGACAGCGCCGTGACGGAAAGCGCCGTGGAGGAAGCCGCGCCCGCGGAGATGGAGATGATGGACGCGGCGGCGGCAGAGAAGGACACGGCGGCGGGCGCCGTGCAGGGTCGTGCGGAAACGACGATGGCCAACGCACCCTATGCGCGCCTTATCAACCGTGAAAACGCCAACACGCTGACGGCGGCGGATGTACCGCAAAGCCTCATGCGCGTCGCGGGCGCGGGGCTGCCCGCGAACGTCACGCTCAAGCGCGGGAAGGAAATGGCGGACGAAACGGCAACGAGCGCTTTCCTTGCCATGATGGAAGCGGCGCAAGCGGACGGCGTGGAGGGCTTTTATCTGGTGAGCGCCTATCGCTCCTATGAGGAGCAGCAGACGATCTGGCTCAACAAGCTTGAGGAAAACCCCGATTACGGTGCAAACGGCGAGCCTGTGGCGAGCATGCCGCCGGGCAGCAGCGAACACCAGACCGGCCTTGCCTTTGACATCACGGCGGTGGATAACAAGGCCATGCGCGCCGCCTTTGCGGATACCCCGCAGGGCGTATGGTTACGGGAAAACTGCGCGTCCTTCGGCTTTATCCTGCGGTATCCAAAGGATAAAGAGGATATCACCGGCGTCGTGTACGAGCCGTGGCACTTCCGCTATGTCGGGGAGGATATGGCAAAGTATCTGACGGAGAACGGGCTTGCACTTGAAGAAATGAGTAATGAGTAATGAGTTGGGCAGACCACTTTTGATAAAACCAAACAGCACGGCGCAAACCTTCTCGTTTGCGCCGTGCTTTGTTTTTTCTTACCCAACCTCAAATTACCTATTACTCATTGAATACAAGGTACGGCTTGAGCTTGTCAAAATCCTCCGGCTCGCTTAAAACAAGCTCGATGCCGTCCACACGCTGATCCTGAAACATCTGCGTCAGCGCGATGTACTGGCACAGGGTGGAGCGCATGTTGAGCCTGTCCCCCTCGTCGGTGACGAGCTCCACGCGACCCTTACAGGTGTTGATGGCGCGGAAAAGCTCCGCGGGCTCTGCGATATTGCGAATTTGCATGGCTATTCCTCATCCTCATTCCAAGGGTGCTTGTATTCCAGCACCACGATGCGATCCTCACCCAGACTGTCGCGGGTAAGCGTGAGCTCATCCTCCCGCATGCGATGTATCGCACAGTCGCGCGAGGCGTTCAAAAAGGGCATAAGCTCCTCAAGGCTGATGTTGCAGTCGGGTGTGGCGTAGTGCATGGGGATGGATACCTTGATGTGCAGCAGGTTGCAAAGGTCCAGCGCCTCCCGCTCGGCGATGGTGTAGGTGCCGCCTATGGGCACGAGCAGCACATCCACCTGCTTGATGGCGGCGAGCGTTTCTTCATCCGGCAGCGCGCCAAGGTCGCCCGCGTGCAGGATGCGGATGCCGTCCACCTCCACAAGGTACATGATGTTGCTGCCGCGAAGCTTGCCCTGCTCCTTATCGTGGAAGGTGGGAAAGCCCGTGATGCGCATGTCCTTTAACGTGAAAACGCCGGGCGTTGTGAACTGTTGTGCGCCTATGGCAAGCGGGAAATAGGCGTGATCGTAATGATCGTGGCTGGAGGTCACGCCATCCACTTCTCTGGGCGGTATCAAATACCCCGTCTCGGGAGAGGGGGGGTCCATCATCAGCGTCGTGCCCGCTTCGCTTTGCAATACGAAGCAGGAGTGTCCCAACCATGTGATCTGCATACTTTTATACCTCGTCTCTGTACAATAAGCGGGCGATGCAGCCCGCAACGCTGCCGCGATCGTTCCAATAGGCCTGCCGATCCTTGAGCGGCACGTTTTTGCCTATGCGCAGCGCCGCCTTTGCGGCCAAGCGCCGACGCACATCCTTCGCCTTGGGAGAAGCGCAGCGCGCGGCGCTCCAAAGCGCTAAAAACAGGGCTTCCTTTACCGTGTCGTCCAACTGCGCGCCGCCCTTGCGGGCACGCATGCGCATCCGCGCGAGGGCATAGCCCGTCTCATCCCACAAATCTTCGGGCAGCGGCGGCAAAGGCTCCTGTAGTATATGATCCATGGCCGCGCGATAGAACGCGTCGGGATATTGGGAGAAATGCCGCATAGGATGCTCCGTCCGATTGATATTTCATAATAATATATATTGAAAAGACTGTCAACAAAAAAACGATCTTCGGGCAGGATTTGCTTGACGATACGCAGGAAATGCAAGAATTCGGGAAAGGCGTTCCGCCTTTCCCGAAAGCACTATAGCACCAATTGTCCGTCCTCGCTGTCGATGATGCGGAAGATCTGCTCCTCCTCGCCCGTTTGGGCGTTGATATAGAGGATGTAGGCGTCCGTACCCAGCGCGCATTTGAACTCATAGCAGAGCACCTCGGTCTGCGCGTTGAGCGGGATGAGCGCAAGCGCGCGATCCTGCACCGTCAGGCGGGAGGAAAGAAGGCTTTCCGCCTCCTGCAGGGTGATGGCGGGGGCGGGGAGGCTGCGCCCGGTGTGGCTGAAAAGATAGTTGCGCGCGTCCATGCCCACGACCTCGAGCGTCTGTCTGTCCACCCACACCTTGATAAGGTCGCTGTAGAGGATGACGTTATCCTGCGTGGCCGCGCAGTTGATCAGCGCGCACCCGCCGTAGTACTGCGCGTAGGTGGCGCGCATGCTGGCGTAGCCAAGGGTGGAAAGATACTTGAGCGCGATATCTCGGTAGCGGGCGGTCTCACTTTGGGGCGGCACGCCGTTCAGCTCCGTTTCCGCCTGCCCCATGTGCCAAAGGAGATGGCCGCCCTTTGCGGTGATGGAAACATCCACGTTTTTGCCGTTTTCATCCTGCCCGCAAAAATCAAAGCTCTTGATGCGCCCGTCGGAAAGCCCGCAGAAGGTGAGGGGGTGCCCTACGGCCTTTTCGGCGATGGCCTGCGCCTGCTCCTGCGTCACAGGCGTGCCCGTAAGACCCTTGGGCTCCGCCTTTTCCGTGCTTTCGGAGAAGGGGCCGTCATAGATGAGCGTCGGGAATTCCGTGATGCTCTCCTGCGATTTGCTGGCGTCCCCACCCGCGGCCGCACTATCCGGCGCAGCGCTTTGCGGGGGCGTACTGGTTTGTGCGGCGGTGGGGGCGGCGGTGGCGCTGCCCCCGGGCCCCCCCCCGCCGGGGCTTGCGCTCGCATCCGGCGTGAGCCCCGGCGTCGCGGCTTCGCCGCCCGCCGCCCCGTCCTCCTCCGGCGCAAAAAAGGCCGCGCCGTCAATGCCCTCCGTGGGGAAATCGCCGTCCTCAAGGCGTGTGCGAAGGTCGCTTGCAAGCCCCTTGCTGATGGAATAGAGCGTGTCGAGCTGTTCGGTGTCCTCCGCACTCATGGGCGTACCCCGCACGGCCTTTGCCGTGAGCGTGTGCGCGTAATCGCCCAGCTGCACTACAAAGCGGTTGAGCGGCTCCGTGTTGAGGTGGGATTGCGGTATTTGGGAAAGCAGGCTCGCCGCCGCCCCTGAAAGCCGCCACACGTCGTCCAGCAGCAGCACGGTCTGGTTGGGCGCGTTCACCGCCTGGAGCTTGCCCAGCGTCACCGAAAGCTCGCCCATGGTGTCCGCAAGCTCCACGAAGGCGCGCGTATACATGTTGGTGGCCGCGATCTCGTAGCTTTCCGCCTTGGCGCTGCGCGCAGCGCCCCATATGCTGACCGAAAGCAGCGCTACGCCAAGCGCTATGGGGATGGCGACGCGCTGTAGGGTGTTCCATGTTTTTTCACTCATGCTGTGCGTCCTTTCCGGCTCCTAAAAGAAGGCATGGGAGCCTATGGTGATCTTGATGGGCTTCTCGCGCATCCACGCGCTGGTGGATTTGGCGGGGTTGTGGTAGTAGAGACAGCCGTTGGTGGGGTCGTAGCCGTTCATGGCGTCGCGCGCGGCGCGGATGGCTTCGGAATCCGGGGCAAGGTTGATCTGCCCGTCCGCCACCACGTCAAATGCGCCGCTTTGGTATACGACCCCCGCAACGGAGTTGGGGAAGGAAGCGCTGTTCACGCGGTTCAACACCACCGCCGCGACCGCCACCTTGCCCTTGTAGGGCTCGCCGCGCGCCTCGCCGTAGACAAGGCGGGCGAGCAGGTACGCGTCGTTGCTGCCGCTGCTGCTTTCCCCTTTATTTGCAGAGGAGGAGGCGCCGCCAAGCTGCATGCCCAGCGCCCGCGCCGTGGCCTCGCCCACTACGCCGTCGGGCGTCAGGCCGTTCTTTTGCTGGAAGGTGATGACGGCCTTTTGCGTGGCGGGGCCGAAATGCCCGTCCGCGTTGCCGCCGTAATAGCCCCAGCGCTTGAGCTTGGTCTGCAATTGCTTGACCTCGTCGCCCTTGCTTCCAAGCTGCAAGCTGGCCGCCCGCGTCGCCGCGAACGCGCCAAACAGCAGCAGCAGTGAAAGGAGCAGCAGTATGCTATTGCGTCTGTTCATGGGTTGTATCTCCTTTATCCATCCATTCTTGCAGGAGGCTTTTCCACTTTACGCTGCCATCCTCCTCATACTCAATGTCCCCATCCTGCGCCTCCACTATGCACAAAGGGGGAAAGAGCACGCACCACCAGTTTTTACCTTTTCCCTCGCCCAAGACCACTCGAAGCGCCGTGTATGCGCCCGCGGGGTATACGGCGTCGCCGTAGCAGCGAAGCGGGAAGGGGTATACGCCCATACACAGCCGTGCGCCGTAGGCAAAGCCGTTTTCACGAAGCACCGCTTCGGCGGTGCGCTGTATCATCGCCGCGTCCTCGCGTATGACGGCCTGCGCCGCCTCACGGGAGGAAGCGCAAGCGAGGCGCTCGCCCTCCAAGTCAAGTATCGCGTCCCGCACCCTAAGCTTCACCGCCTGATCCGCAAGGGAATCGGAGGCTGCGAGGATGTGCAGCCGTAAAACGCCCGCCATAGGCTTGTCCTGCACCCTTACGGCGCAAAAAAGCAGGCAGAGGGACGCAAGCAGCATGGATAAAAGAGAAATGTATCGTTTCATAAGAAGGATTATGTACAAATCCGTGCAAAAGTAGACTATAATAACCGTATGATTTTACAGGCGCACGCAAAAGTCAATCTTACCTTGGACGTGCTGGGCAAACGCCCGGACGGCTATCATGCGCTGCGCACCGTGATGGCTGCGATCTCGCTTGCGGACGAGGTTTCCGTCCATCCCGCGCCGGACGTGCGGGTGAGTGCGGACGCGGCGCTGCCCGCCGACAACACGGCGTACCGGGCGGCCACGCTGTACCAAAAGCGCTATCGTTGCGGCGGCGCGCATATGCATATAAAGAAGCGCATCCCGTCGCAGGCGGGCTTAGGCGGCGCGTCGGCGGACGCGGCGGCGGTGCTCAAGGCCATGCAGTCCTTTTACGGCGCCGCGACGGAGCGGGAGCTTTACGCCCTTGCCCGCGAGGTCGGCGCGGACGTGCCCTTCTGTTTGCACGGCGGCGTGGCTCTGTGCGAGGGTGTGGGGGAGATACTCACGCCCCTGCCCGCGATCCGTTGCCCCATCGTGCTTCTTAAGGGTGAGGGCGGCGTATCCACGGGCGCGCTGTTCGCGTCACTTTCGCTGCCCGTCGCGCACGCGGGGAGCGAGCTTGCCGTAACCGCCATACAGCAGGACGACTTACGGACGCTCGCAAGCGCCTTGGGCAATGCCTTGCAGGCGTCTGCGGAAAAAATGTGCGGCGAGATCGCCGAAAATCTGCAAAGGCTCAAGGAACTGGGTGCGTTGGGCGTTTGCATGAGCGGCAGCGGCGCGTGCGTGTACGGCTTGTTTGAAAGCCGCGCGGCGGCGGCGCGGGCAGTCGAACAGCTAGCGGATGCGCCGTTTGCATGTGTGAGCGAATTATGCTAATATAACAGGCGAAAAAGCGGCTTCTGTTTTTAAAAAAGGAGAGACTATGGCACATATTGCAGAGCATAAGAAAATTCATTTGATCGGTATCGGCGGCTGCTCCATGAACGGCCTTGCCATGATTCTGCGCGCGCGCGGGTATGAGGTGCAGGGCTCGGATAAGGCGGCGTCGCCCTTTACGGAGCGGCTGGCACAGCTTGGTGTGCCCGTCATGTATACGCAGGCGGCGGAAAACATAGGCGACGCGGACTTAGTCATCTATTCGGCCGCCATTAAGCCGGATAACCCGGAGCGCGTGGCCGCGAAAGAGCGCGGTATCCCCGAGATGGAGCGCTCCGTAGCGCTTGGCGAGATATCTGAAGCCTATCAAGAGGTCGTGGGGATCGCCGGGTGTCATGGCAAGACCACCATCACCTCCATGCTCGCGCTTATCAGCGAGAAGGACGCGCTGGACGCGACGGTGCATGTGGGCGGCTTTGTGGATTTTCTGCACGGCGGCACGCGCGTGGGCTCGCATGCGCTTTTCATCACCGAAGCGTGCGAGTATGTGGAGAGCTTTTTAACGCTGCGGCCTACGGTCGCGCTCATCAATAACATAGACGACGATCATTTGGATTACTATAAGGATATCGACGCCATCACGGAGGCGTTCGTCAAATTCCTCGCGCTTTTACCGGAAAACGGCCTGTTTATCGGCTGTTCGGACGATCCGCGCGTGCGCGCGCTCCTTGCAAACCACAAGGGTCGCACCCTTAGCTACGGCATGGCGGACGCGGACTATACGCCCGCGAACCTTTGCTATGACGAGGAGGGCGCGCCCGCCTTCGACCTCATGCACGGCGGGGAAAGCCTTGGCCGATTGCAGCTTCATGTGCCGGGGCAGCATATCGTGATCGACGCCATGGCCGCAGCCGTTACGGCGCTGCAGCTTGGCGCAGGCATGGATACCATTGCAGAAGCCCTTTCGGAATTCCGCAATACCCGTCGCCGCTTTGAGTTCTACGGCGAACGCGGCGGCGTGAAGGTGTACCACGATTACGCGCACCATCCCGCAGAGATCCGCGCGGCGCTCGACGCGGCCTCCCGCGTGCCGCACGGCAAGCTGTACTGCGTGTTTCAGTGCAACAGCTACACGCGCGCAAAGACGCTGTTCACGCAGCATGTGGATTGCTTTGCAAACGCCGATACCGTGCTTGTGCCGGATATCTATCCGGGGCGCGAAAAGGACGACGGCTCCGTCCACGCCCGCGACATGGTGGCGGGCATCAACGAGGGCGGCGGCAACGCCATCTACCTTGGCACCTTTGAAAACATCCGCGATTATCTTGATGCAAACATGCAGCCCGGCGACCTTGTGATCACCTTGGGCAGCGGCGACGTGTATGTGCAGACGAGGAAGCTGCTGTAACGCCATGCGTAATCGCGCCCCGCGGGGCGGGATCGTCAGCGGTCAGCCGAAAGCCGAGAAACCTTTTCGATAAAGATGAAGATCGCCCGCGCCGGGACGGACAGAGCCGTCGGCGCGGGCGTTGCCTTTTTGGCGAATACCTGATATACTATACGAATTCAAATCACATTATGTTGAGAAACCGACTTTTAATCAAACGACAGGCCTATACCGTGCCATGTAAAACATGTGCTGAAACGTAATCAATGAACGAAACAACCGAACAAGGACGACATTTTATGGGGGGAAAGAACCTATGACATCGGGAAAAAAACTGACCGCGATCCTTTTAGCCGCACTCATGCTTTTGGGCATGCCCGCCGTATGGCCCGGCTTTGAAAGCAAAGCGGAGGCTGTTAGTTGGAGTGTGCCGGCGGGGATTACATCGATCGGCCCATTGCATCCTAAAGTGAAAATGTACGGTGCGGTAACGGCGGCAGACGGGACAAAAACCTATTATGAAGTCTATACCGGTAATGCCGCAAGCCAGAGCGAGCTGTTTTACACCGTCATGCTGGAAATGCCGTCCGCCGCGCAGCTCAATGTCGCATATAGCGGCGCGAGATATAACGTTGGCGACGAGATCAGGGTGAGGCTTTCCTTTACCGGCTTTGCGGATCGAAGCTGGAAAAGCTATTATGCAAAGGTCGGCGCGGCGGCAAAGAAGCTTTGGTTTAACGGCAGCGCCTTTGTAGAAGGAACCGAAGCGGATTGGCAAAAATACCTGCAGCCGATCGCGCGCAGGGACGACACGACGCCCACGGTAAGCGCGAACGTGTATGCTGCCGGCAGGCTCAGCGATATAAAAATCTTCGGCTGTTATGGCGTGGAGCTGGTCAAGGTAGCCACCTCCGACGGCTTTGTGCGCAGCATGAAGTTTTCCGGCGACTGCGCCAAGAATTCGATATACTTCACGCTGGATGATGACTGGACGGTGCAGGATCTTTATGTTTATGATGGCTGCGGAGGCGCGGCAAATTATGTGGACGAAAACGGCAACCCTCAGCCGTTTCAAATGCTTGCAGCGGATAAGGTAAGCTGCGATACAAACGAAGGAAGCTATCTCAACAGCATGAATTATATCATGCGGCAGCTTGGCATCAGCTTTGGACAAATCAAAAACGGGCAAGTTATACTAACGGACGAATACTTTATTCACCGATATACAGCAGGAAAACAAGGCGCGGTGCTTTCAGATGCTTTCATTGACAACTGTTATCGCGTCAACAGACAAAAATATACCACAAGAGTGAGTCCATCTAGTAGCTATATTGATCTAAGCGGCTACTTGTTTCACGGCGCGCGCGGCAGGCACTCAGCCTACATCACGACAGACGCAATGGGGAGAACGACCGATATATATACTCTGGATGCAAATGACAGCAAGACGACAGTTACACCGCCCATCAAAGAAGGTATGATTGCGCAACGGATTACTGCCAAGCTGTATGGCTGGCAGCCGTCCGGCACGGATGGGGAGGGAAAGCTCGTATACGCGCTTACAGAGCTTCCGATCAACGCAAAGGTCGGCGCCACATTTAAAACGTGGAACAATACGAACGAGAAAAGCGGCTTTGCCGCATGGTGCGCCTCCAAAGGACAGGCTGTGGCGGACGATTGGAACTGCCTCTATGTTCAAGACAGCGCGGGCAGCTATGCAAAGGCCACGGAGGCGGACGCGGGCATACAGGATCTTCGATCCCTTGTAAAATACGCGAATCGAGCCATCAGCGACACGGATACGCCCGCGGTCAAGACGGATAGGAGCATATTGGATAAAGACGGCAAGACGTTTTACCAATATGCGGGGAACACGGACGCGTTCTATTATGGAAACATATACCATGCGGAGGAAAGCTACAAGATACCGGAGCTTCACCGCATGACGTCCGCGGACACCGTGGAAAACGACTGGCAGGAAGGGGATTACCTTAATTCCGCAAAGTACCTTTTGTCCCTGCTCGGATGCAGCTATGCGGATGTAAAGAGCGGCAGCATGAAGATGTCGCCCTATATCCTCCTGCAAAAATTCGGCCTTCGGATCGACGTCACGGATACGGCGCCCAAGGCGCCTCCTTCTTCTGACGATGGCGGCAGTGACGCACCGGATGATTATGAAGTGCCGGAGGTCGTGACCGGCAAGCCGGATGAAGATGGGAAGGGCGTTACGGTGACGATTGACAACGTGGAGATCAACATTCGTCCCGGCAGCGGGAAAGGCGGGAAGATCACCGCACGGGTGCGAACCATAGAGCGGTTTTCCGATTATGTCACAGAGGCGCTCAACTATTTGCGGGAACGAATCCACGGGGGCGCGGCGGAGTTTATCGCTGCCTATGATATAGACGTATCGGGACTGGAAGACGGTGAGAGCACGGAGCTTGATTTCCGCTTCGGCCATGAATGGGCAAACAAAACCGTGCGCATATGCCATAGGCTTAAAAACGGCAAGATTAAGGAGCATCGGTGCGTGCTTGACGCAGAGGGGAAAGGAACGATCACGGAGGATTCCTTCTCGCCCTTCATCGTATTCCACGATGATAGCGTGGTCGCAGCGGTTCCCGCCACGGGCGGCGCACCCTATATGGGCATGCTTTGCCTTGCGGCGGTCAGCGTGTGCGCCTTGGCGCTTGCGCGCAGAAAACGGCGCAGCGGCGACGCGTAAGTGCAGACCAAAAAACTGTTGTAAACAACGCGCAGGTAACGCGTTAAAGGAAAAGTTAAAGGAAAATAAGATCGTCCGCACCGGGTTTGCCGGTGCGGACGTGCGTAAATCCGAAGGATTTCGGACACTGCGCTTTACGGCGGCCGAGAGCGTTAGCGAACAGCCGTAAAGCGAAAACCTCGCGCCGGGTCGCATGACCCGGCGCGAAAGCGTAGCGCTATACGTTAAACCGGAACAACGTTATATCCCCGTCCTGCATGACATAGTCCTTGCCCTCGGAGCGGATAAGACCCTTTTCTTTGCAGGCGGCCATGGAGCCAAGCTCCATGAGCGTATCGTAGGGGACGATCTCGGCGCGGATGAAGCCGCGCTCAAAATCCGTGTGGATCTTGCCCGCCGCCTGCGGCGCCTTGGTGCCCTTTTCGATGGTCCACGCGCGCACCTCCTTGGGACCCGCCGTCAAAAAGCTTATGAGGCCAAGCAGCGCGTAGCCTTCCTTAACCAGCCTGTCAAGGCCGCTTTCGCCAATGCCCATTTCGGCAAGGAAGGCGGCTTTTTCTTCGTCCGAAAGCTCGGAAAGCTCCTCCTCCACCTTGGCGCAGATGGTCATGGCGCCGGCGCCCTCCGCCTTGGCCGCCGCAAAGAGCTTTTCGACAGAGGGATCGTTTGCGCCGATCTGCGCTTCGTCGATGTTCGCCACATAGATCACGGGCTTGTCCGTTAACAGGAACATCTCGCGCACCATCTCCCGCTCGTCGTCCGTCATCTCCATGGCGCGCACGGGCTTGCCCGCTTCAAGCTGTTTTTGTATGCGCTCCAAAAGCCCGATCTCGGACGCGTATTTCTTATCGCCGCTCTTGGAATTCTTGCGGGCTTTATCAAGGCGCTTTTCCACCGTTTCCATATCCGCAAAGATCAGCTCCAGATTGATGGTCTCCATGTCCCGAAGCGGGTCTACGGAGCCGTCCACATGCACGATGTTTTCATCCTCAAAGCAGCGCACCACATGCACGATCGCGTCCACCTCGCGGATGTGAGAGAGGAACTTGTTGCCCAAGCCCTCGCCCCGGTGCGCGTCCTTGACAAGACCCGCGATATCCACAAATTCGATGGCGGTGGGAGTGTATTTTTCGGGATCGTACATCTTGGCAAGCGCGTCCAGCCGCTTGTCGGGTACAGCCACCACGCCCACGTTGGGGTCGATGGTGCAGAAGGGGTAGTTGGCCGCCTGCGCGCCCGCCTTGGTGATGGCGTTGAACAGCGTGCTCTTGCCGACGTTGGGAAGTCCTACCACGCCCAGTTTCATATATTTATGCTCCTTTAGCTTATAGCCGCGCGCCAAAGTGCCGCGCGCGGGCGATTTATAATCGACGTTGTCATTATAAGATAGCGCCGCACACTTGTCAAACGGCGCGCTCGCGGGGTATACTAATAAAACCGACCGCAGGATAATGTGGTGTTACCCGTAAGACGATGTGGAGCATGCATGTAGGTTTACGGAGGTGTGCCATGATACGAGCGATCATCCAATCCACCATTGAAGAATACGGACTCATTCACCCCGGTGAGACGGTGCTGGTGGGTCTTTCCGGCGGGCCGGATTCCGTGGCGCTGCTGCACACGCTGCTGTCTCTTTCTACCAGCATGGGCTTTCGCGTGGCGGCGGGGCATCTCAATCACGGCATACGCGATGAGGCGGCGGACGCGGACGAGCAGTTCGTGCGCGAGCTTTGCGAGCTTTTCGGCGTGCCGCTGTGGGTGGAAAAGGCGGACGTGCCCGCGATCGCCAAGGCGCGCGGGTGGACGCTGGAACAGGCGGGGCGCGAGGAACGCTATGCCTTTTTGCACCGCGCCAAAGAAAAGGCGGGCGCGCAGCGCGTGGCCGTCGCGCACCATATGGACGATCAGGCGGAGAGCATCCTTTTGCACCTGACGCGCGGCACGGGGCTTGCGGGCTTGGTCGGCATGCTGCCCGCGCGCGGGGAGATCATACGCCCGCTTTTGTTCGTGCGGCGCGGGGATGTGGAGGAATACATCGCGCAGGAGGGTCTTGCCTACTGCGTGGACGCGACGAATTTGGAGACGGGCAGCACGCGAAACCGTTTGCGGCTGGACGTCATCCCCTATATAGAGGAGCATATCAATCCCGCGTTTGTGGACGGGCTTTGCTCCATGGCGGAACTGCTGCTGCGGGATGAAACGTATTTGCAGGCACAGGCGGATAAGCTCCTGGAAGCCGCCCGTAGACCCGGCGGGTTTGACAGGGAAACGCTCAAGGGCGAACCGCTGCCCATATTGACCCGCGCCCTTCGCGCAGCGCTTAGGGAGGCGGGCGCGTATGTGGATATCGAACGCGTGCATATCGAGCAATTGATCGACCTGCTTTCCGCCCGCACCGGCGCCATGCTGCCGTTACCCGGCGTGCAGGCGTATGTGCAGTACGACCTTGTTTGCTTTGGCAATCCTGCTGAAACGCCCGAATTTTCCCTGCCCTTTGTGCTGGACGGCGTCACGCAAACGCCGCTGGGCGATTTTGTATGCACCATCGTGCCGCGCCCCGCGGAATTCGGGCATGATAGGAACGTGGCCTTTATGGATGCGGACAAGCTGGACGGATTGCTCGCGCGCACCCGCCGGGAGGGGGATCGCATTTATCCCATCGGCGCGCCGGGGCGCAAAAAGCTCAAGGAGTATTTCATCGATAAAAAGGTGCCGCGCGAGAAGCGCACACTGCCGCTTCTTTGCATGGGGGAGGACGTGTGGTTTGCGCCCGGCTTCTGTTCGGGCGAGGCCGGCAAGGTGACGGAGGAAACTACGCGCGTGGCGCGCATCGAATATAAGCAAAAGGAGTACAGGGGGTAAACATGACGGATCTAAACAAGGATATGGAGCGGGTGTTACTGTCAAAGGAACGCATTGCGGCGCGCATTGCGGAAATGGGCAAGCAGATCTCCGAGGATTACGATGGCAAGGACGTGGTGGTGCTGTGCATCCTCAAGGGCGCCGTGCACTTTTTCTCCGACCTTACCCGGGCTATGACCTGCCGGATGGAGATGGATTTTATGTCCATCTCAAGCTATGGCAACAGCCGCCAGACGTCCGGCGTGGTGCGCATCATGAAGGATATCGATGTGGGCATTACGGGGCGGCATGTGCTCATCGTCGAGGACATCATGGACAGCGGCCTGACGCTCAACTATCTGACCATGCTCCTGCAGGCGCGTGAGCCGGCGAGCCTTCGCATCGCCTGCCTGCTCGATAAGCCCGAGCGCCGCGAGTGCGCGATCTCGCCCGATTATGTGGGCTTTATCATCCCCAACGAATTCGTGGTGGGCTATGGCCTTGATTTTGAGGGGTTCTATCGCAACGTGCCCTATGTGGGCGTGGTGAAGCCGGAAATGTATCAAAAGTAGGGTTTCGCGGCGATGGATACTCCATCGCCGCGAGCTTGCCGCATTTTGACTACGCCCTTCGGGCATGGCCGTCAAAATGCGATAGGGAACGGGCACATGGCCCTATCCGTTTGGGTGGCAAAGCCACCCAAGCCGGAATTAAACTTCCGGGGCTGCGGCTCCGAACCCCGGAAAGAAGCAGAGCGCCCACACCGGCAAAGCCGGTGCGGGCGATTTAAGTCTCATCAATTGCTTTTTCTATAGCGGGTCTGGAACCGTACCCGAAGGATGCGGGTGCTCGTGATCCGGCAGCTGCGCGTGCGTGTGCTGGTGCAGCTGCGCGTCCCCGTCATGGACGTGCGTGTGCGTGTGCACATGCTGGTGCTCATGCGAATGGACGATATCGCCGTGCCGGTGCGCGTGGGTGTGGACATGCGCGTGCTGGTGCATATGCTGCAGGGCGATCGTATCCTTCATCATGATGAAGGTGCTGACGGCCATGACGCCCAAGGCAAGGTAAAATTGCGCGCCGGGGCGCTCCCGCAGCACCAGCATGCTGAAGGCCACGCCGAGGAATGGCGCAATGGAATAATACGCGCTGGTCTTTGCGGCGCCCAGCTCCTTCTGCGCCAGAATGTAAAAGTTGATGCTCAAGCCGTACGCCACGAAGCCGAGCAGCAGTACCGCGCCCATCCACTTTAGCGCCGGGAAGGGCTCGCCGAGGCACAGCGCGATCAGCAGGCTGCCCAGCCCCGAAAAGCACCCCTTGATGGTGACGATCTCGATGGAGCTTTTGCTGCTTAACTTCTTGGTGCAGTTGTTTTCAAAGCCCCAGCAGACGCAGGCGCACAGCACAAGGATGGAGCCCGTGTTGAAACGGAAGCCCTCAAAGCCCTCAAAGCCAAGCAGCATGCTTGCAAGCGTAACGAGCCCGATGGCGACCCATAGGCGCGGGGAGATCACCTCTTTGAAAATAAGGAGGGCGATGAGCGAGGTGGCGACGATCTCAAAGTTATTGAGCAGCGACACGCTGGCCGAGGTCGTGCGGGCAATGCCCAGCATCAAAAGGATGGGCGCTGCGACGTCCAGGAGCACCATGGCGATGGTGTAGGGCAGCTCCTTTCGGGTAAGCGGCTCCTTGATGGCTTGCCTGCCCGCCGCGCGGCATAGGAGGCTATAGAGCAGCAGCCCGCCGCCCGCGCCCAAGTATAGAAACGCCGCCATCATGGTGGGCGCGACGTGTTGAAGCAGCGCCTTGGAAAGCGGTACGTTGATCGCGTATAAGGCCGCCGCGAGGATTGCAAACAGGGTCGCCGTATATCGCTTGTTCATGGCCTGACCCTTTCCCTACAGTATCGCAAACAATCCGCCCGCGCCGCCGCTGTGGAGAAACAGCACGTTGTCGTCCGACTTGAACGCGCCCGAGCTTGCCATGGCAAGAAGCCCCGCAAAGGTCTTGCCCGTGTAGACGGGGTCGAGGATAAGACCTTCCGCTTGCGCGAGCGTGCGGATGGCTGCGTCGCCTTCGGGGGATGGCTTGGCATAGCCGGGGCCTACCATGTTGACGAGGTTCACATCCGTATCCAGGATAGGTTCGTCGTAATCCAGTAACGCCGCGGTCTTTCGCATGAGGTCGGGCACGATCTTGTCAAAGGGATCGTCGTCCACCATAACGCCTGTCACCTTACAGTCCTGCATATACAGCCGCGCGCCCAGCGCCGTGCCCGCGTGCGTGCCGCCGCTGCCCGTGGCGCATACGATGTGGTCAAAGCGCAGCTTCAACTGTTCCGCCTGTGCCGCGATCTCCGAAACACACCGCACATAGCCCAGCGACCCCAGCGCCACAGACCCGCCCACGGGGATGCGGTAGCCCTTGTGGCCTTGCGAGGCAAGGTCTTTGCATATTTCATCCATCATGGCGTATATGTCCGCGTAATCGTCCGTATCCACAAACCGCACGTCCGCGCCCAACAGGTCGTTTAGGATTTGATTGCCCTTCTTTTCCCACACGCCGCGCTTTTTTAAAACGAGGATCGCGTGCATGCCAAGCTTGTTGGCGCAGGCGGCCGTGAGCATGGCGTGGTTGCTTTGCGCGCCGCCGGTGGTGAGCACATAGTCCGCACCCTGCGCCCGCGCGTCATACAGCAGGTATTCGAGCTTCCGCACCTTGTTGCCGCCAAGGCTTATGCCCGTCATATCGTCGCGCTTGATATAGACGTTGGTGCGGAGCAGCGCGCTGATGTTATCCAGCCTGTACAAAGGCGTGGGGAGCAAGGCAAGCGGTATCCGGGGGATATCCGACAGCTTTTTCATAAAGAACGCCTCCTTTGATCGACATACTTTGTCATGCGTATATGCCTATTATACCCGCATGCGCGCCGCCGGGCAATCGCTTTGCTGCGCCGAAGGGAGCGCTTATCCTTCGCGCAGGCTAAAGCCGTTTGCGTAATCGCCGGAGAGGGTATAGCGGTAGGTCCACGCGTACCTGGCCGATATTGGCACGCTTCTGCGTACGATGGTCTCCCTGCCCGCCTCGTCCGTAACGTACAGGTCAAAACGGAAGCCATAGAGCTGCATGGCCGAGGTGCCGTCGGGAAAGTCCTGCGGCGTGAAGTCGAAGGACGCTTCCTCGTCAACGGATAGCGGCGTTTCGTCCGCATTGATAAATCCACCGCTGCCCATGAGCTTGCCGTCAAGGTAGTAGCGCACGCCGACGCCATAGATCGTATCGCTGCAAGCGTTGCGGATATTCAAATAGAAAACGTCATCCTCCCGCGGAGCCTCCCGCACGCCCGACCACTTGAAGCTAAGGCTTTGGAGCAGCGTGTGCATTTCGGACGCGGAGCGGGCAAAATCCTTGATGGGCTTACCCGCAAAGGCGGTCGCGTCCTCCGCGGTGACGGTGTATTCCCGCGCGCCGGACGGGGTGCTGTACTGCCATGTCACATACCCCAGATTTTCGATGGAGGCTAACATCGCGTAAGCGTCGGCGGCCATCATGCCGCGTGCGGCAGCCTCGTCGTCTGCGGCGATGGGCGTTTCAAGCAGCAGCGTCCAGCCGTAGGGCGCCGCTTTGGTTTGCAGCGCGTTGGTATAGGGGCCGAACTGGTCGGCTATGCCAAGAACCGCCGCAATCCTGTTATTGGCGGGCATGTCGCCCACAAAGGGATTGGTTTCTGCAAAAAGCCGCGCCGCTGTGGCGCTGATCGCCACACCGTTCTCCCAAAGGATCAAATCATCGGCGCGCACCTGCCCGATGGGGCTTTGCGCGGTATAGGAGGCGGAAAAATCCCCGCTGTTGAAAAACGTCGCAAGCGTACCGTATACCTTGACCTGTACGATACCGGCGCTGTCCGCAAACGTCACGCGCGATACGCCAAGCCCGCTGCTGCCCGCGACGGCGCCGCGTACCGTCACCGTGTCGCCCTCTACCGATACATGAAAGATAAGCTCGCTTGCGTCCAACGCGTTCCCGACATAGAAAAAGCGGAAAGCGAGAAGGGACATGCCCAGCACCATGAGGAATATGCCGATGATAAGCGACCTTCCCGTGCTGTGCCGGCGTACTTTTTTAAGGTAATCCACCTCCGGCGCCGGCGCGCTTTGCTGTATCTCCGGCTCCCGCATGCGCGCGAGCGCCGATGCGCAGTCCGCGCAGCCGCCCAGATGCGCCTCTATTGCGGTATTGGTTACGCCGCTCGTCAGTCCTTCCGTATAGGACGGAAGAAGATCGCGGACGATCTCACAGCTAAGCTCGTGTTCCATCTGCATTCAACTCCTTTTTCAGCTTTTCCTTGCCACGGTAGTAGATCACTCGTGCCCAGTTTTCCGTACGTCCCAGAATGTCGCCGATCTCCCGAAAGGATAGATCGCCCAAGAGACGCAGGTACATGACCTCCCGCATATCGCCGTCCAAGAGGTGCAGCCTGCGTAAAACCTCCACCTGCCCGGCCTTAGAAAGCGCTGCGTCCTCCGGGGACGCGGTTACCGCCGCGGCCTCCTCCAGCTCCGCCGTGGGCGGATGTCTGCGCTGTTCGCGCAACAGCACGTTCCTGGCGATGGCGCACAGCCATGTGGAGATCTTGCAGCTGCCGTCAAAGCGGTCTATGCTCCTGACCGCCTGATAGAAGGTCTCCTGCGTCAATTCTTCCGAAAGGCTCGCGTCGCGGGTGAGGGAAAGGAGATAGCGATATACCGTCCGCGAATGGGTGCGGCATACTTCTTCCATGGACAGCATCGGCAGGGCTCCTTTCCGTTGGTCTGTAGGTTAATGCACAAAAAAGCGGTTTCGTTACAGAAAAACCAAAAAAGCTTTTCGCACAACATCCGGCCGGATGGGATTCATCCTGTATTATACCCGTCCACGCGCCGCCGGGCAATTGATTTGGCCGCTGAAGAATGGTATTATGATATCCAAATGTGATACGCAAAGGAAAGCCATCCACAAGGTCGAACGACCCTTGCCGATAAGCCGAAAGGAAGAAAACCGTCATGGCCATACAGCAAAGCCGGCGGCATGCCCTGCCCGCGCCCAGCCCGATATTCTATTATGCGATACTGCCGTTGCTGCGGCTGTATCTGTTTATCAAATACAATTACAGAAAGCCCAAGTCCCTGCCGCCTATCCCCAAGGACGCGCCGTTCGTGGTGCTGGGGAGCCACGCGTCCAACCTGGACTTCCTTTTTACCTTCGTGGCGCTGTATCCCCACAGGATGAACGCGCTGGTGTCCAGCTACTTCTTTGACAACAAGGCGCTTGGCCTGCTTCTTACAAGCCTGCGCTGCATCCCGCGCAAGCAGTTCAGCGCCGACCCCGCCTCCATACGCGCCATGCTGGGCGTGATCAAGCGCAACGGCAGCGTGCTTTTGTATCCCGAGGGGGAGGTCAACGGCACGGGGCGTTTTTATAGCATGCCGCCGGGCATAGGGCGCATGTGCAAGCTCATGGGGGCGTCCGTGTACGCGGCGGTGAACAGCGGCAGCTACATGACCCGCCCCAAATGGGGCTGTTGCGAGCGCAAGGGGCGCGTGGAATGCAAGGTGACGCTGGTGGCGGACGCGGCGGCCGTCCGGGAGCTTTCGGCGCGGGACTTGGACGCGCGCATCCAAAAAGCCCTCTATTACGACGATCACGCATGGCAAAAGCAGGCGCGCGTGCCCTTTAAGCGGGGCGATCGGGCAACAGGCTTGGAGAATATGCTCTATAAATGCCCCCGCTGCGGCGCGGAGGGCAAAATGCGCGCACGCGGGGATACGCTAAGCTGCGCCGCATGTCAAAACGGCGCGCGCATGGACGTATACGGTCTTTTACACCCCGTGAAAAAGGGCGATATAATCTTCGATAACGTTGCGGACTGGGTGCAGTTTGAGCGGGACGCGCTCAAGGCGGAAACGGCGCTGCCCGACTTTCGCATGCAGCACAAGGCCTCCATCCTTTTGCGGACGGGGGCGGATCGGGAGGGTTATGTGCCCGCGGGCGGCGGCGTGATGGGGATCGATCGGGACTTTATCACCTACGAGGGCGTGCGGCAGGGCAAGCGCGTTTCCCTGCGCTTTGCGCTCAAGGATTTTTATAAGACGCCCTTCAAATCGGGGGCGCATATGGAGATCCCCGGCGAGGACGACCCCAAGATCGCGCTGGTGCCGGATAACCCGCAGCTGCTTGAGAAGTACGTTCTCGCCGTGGAGGCGCTCTATGCGCTTAGAGAGCAACAGGAGGCTACAAAAGCATAACGACCCGCTGCCCCTCGGACAGCGCGTCGGGCAGCGCAGGGGAGATAGCGCGGATGGCGGTGCGCGTGGTGTCGTACCGCTTTGCTATGTCGTAGAGCGTTTCGCCCTCCCCCGCAAAGCACACCATCACGCCTGAAAAGGCGGGCTTGGGGGCGCACTCCTCCACGCCCGTGACGGCGACGGTGTCGATGGTGCGTATGGCGCAAAGCTGCACGCACAGCGTAAAGGCGATTTGCAGCGTCCGCCCCGCGCCGCCGCAAACGGGCAGCGCCGTGACGCGGGACAAAAGCGTCTCCGCGTCCGTGGGGACGCCCAGGGTAAAGGGCAGCTCCTCGGTGAACATATAGCGCGTTTGGGAGGCGCTTTCATATACCACCCGCACGTCGATGATGCCCGTGAGCGTCGCGTCGGACGCTTCGGTCACCGTGGGCTGGGCAAATGCGCAGAGCACCCGGGTCGCTTCGGGCATGCTTTCGGGTATGCGAAGGGTTTCGGACAAGCTATGCCGCAGGTGGAACACGGACGCGTCGCTGACGGCGCGAAACGCCGTGTGCGCACATACAAAGGGCATGCCGGGCGCGTACGCGTCCAGCGGCAGCGACACGCTTTGCGCGTGCGCGGCGTAGAGGGTGAGGGAAAGCTGCGCTTCAACCGCGAGGATGCCAAAGCCCTCGCCTACCGCGTGGACGTTGAGCGCGCAAAGCTCGCACTGCCCCTCGCTTACGGGCTGCGGGCAGTCAAGCTCCACGCAAAACGGCGCTTGCTGCATGCTCTGGCACAGCTCCCCCGCATCGTTGGCGGTGAGCAGGCTAAGATACAGCGTGCCGCTTACGGTCGCTGTGCCGGATACGACGCTGATATCCTGTAAAAGCGCCGCGCCAAACGCCGCGCGCACGGCGGATACGCCCTGCGCCGCGATCTCCTCGCGTATGTCCACCGTGTCCCGCACGGCGACGCTGCGGCGGGATAGCGAGAGATCCTGACAAAGGCACTCCATGCCCTGCGACGCGTCCAGCGTGCGCAGCGTCCGCGTTGCAAGCAGCACAAGATCGAGCTGCACCACGGCCGTAAAGTGGATGCTGCCGTCGAGCAGCGACACGGCAAGCTCGCTTAGGGCACAGGTGCAGCGCACCTCGTCGGCGCTTCCCTCATAGGTGTGGGAGAAGGGGGATCGGGCAAGGAAGGAGAAGGTTTCCTCCCCTTCCTCGCATAAAAGCTCCACCCGGATGTCCCCCAGAATACGAACCGTTTCGCCGCACTCCGTCGTGCACCGCCCTATATCGCCCTGCGCGCCCAAGAGAGACGTGCAGCTTCTTCCAGTGGGCAGCGGTATGTCCCCCTCGATGGGGATAGAGAGAAGCTCCCGCCCTGTGAGCGTTTGCAGGACCTCGTCCTTCCAGTGCAATTCCATATTTTATCCCTCCCTTGGGCATAGAGCTATAAGCTATACCCCTTTTTCATGGGTATGAAAAAGAGAGGAGGGATATGCTTTGAATATTTTTAACACTTGACTTTTTCTGTGCAAGCGGTTTGAAAGCAAAGGGGAAAAATACGGGGTTTTCCACTTTATCCACCGGGTTATCCACCAAAGCGGCATAATAGGGGCATTTGGATTTGTGTAAAATCATGGCGGAAAAGTGGCGAAAACGTTTTAGCGGACCCTTGTTGCACGAAATGAAAGGGCGCGCGAAAATCATTTTCGGATTTCGGAAGTATCGCTTTTGGGATACTTCCCGGCTGGGGAACCGTGCGCGATTTTTCCGTTCAGGATACCTCCCGGATGGGATGCTGCACGCTCTTTTCCCGCGCCGCGTCCATGATGAGCTTATCCGCGACAAGGGCGATAAACTCCCCGTTGGTGGGCTTATCGTTGCGGGAATAGATGTTGTAGCCGAACACCTGATTGATGTTTTCGATCTTGCCGCGCGTCCATGCGACCTCGATGGCGTGGCGAATGGCGCGCTCCACCTTGGACGCGGAGGTATTGAAGCGGCGGCCGATGCCCGGATACAGCTCCTTGGTGATGCGGCTGGTGAGATCGGGCTCGTAGTAGACCATGCGCACAGCCTCGCGCAGATAGTGATACCCCTTGATGTGGGCGGGTATGCCGATGATGAGGAAGATGCAGGTGATCTTCTCGTCCAGCGTCTTGGGGGGTGCGGAGAGGGTGGAAACGGGAGAGGCGCCCTGCTCCAGCATATCGAGCATCCGCTTAAAGACGGCCTCCGGCTCTGCGGGCTTGACCATATAATAACGCGCGCCCATGGAGCACGCGCGGCTTACCATGTCCTCATGCCGCATGGCGCTGACGATGAGCACGGCGGGGGCTTTTTCGCACAAGCCCGCGTTGATGCGCTCTAATAGATCGAAGCCGTCCAGCCGCGCCATAATGAGAACGCATATCAAAAGATCATAATTGCCGGCGCGCAGCGCGTCCAGGGCGGCTTGTCCGTCGGAGACGACGTCGAACTGACCCACCTGATCCTGCACGGAGAAATAATCGCGCATCGCGTTTTGGTATTGTTGGCTTCCATCCGCCAAAAGAATCCTGTATTTTGCCATGGTTCATCCTCCTAATGTGTTGTAATTCTTGGAATCAAAGCGCTTTTTCTACCATCATGATAGCACCGCATTTTCCGCAAGGATAGAGAATGAAAATGCAAGCTTTTGTCGGCTTATAGAGGCGGCGCTGCGAATTTTGACCGACCGGAAGGAAAGCGTCTTAGCGCGTTTCGCCGCCGGGGTGGATATTCGGGAAAATAACCTGTATAATGATGAAGCAATGTGTGAGAAAGAGGAGATGGGAACGGATGAAAAGCTTTTTGACCACCCTTGTGATATGCTTCGTGCTCTGCGCCGTGTTTCTGTTTTTCGGCGGCGCGCTGCTCATTGAGAATATTTGGGGCAGCGCCGCGCTTGTGGCGTTGCTTCTTGCGGCGCTGATATCGGCATATTTGGCGCAGGAAACGAAGATAGAGGAATTGGAAGCGCGGCTTAAGGCGCTGGAGGAAAAGGAAAATCCGCATGGTCAGGCTATGACGGATAGTACAGAATCCCCCAGTCAGCTTCGCTGACAGCCCCCGAATCCCCCAGCCGCGGCTACGCCGCGCCAGCCCCCTTTAGCAAGGGGGCCACATGTCAAGATGATTTAAATCGACCGCACCGGGTTTGCCGGTGCGGTCGTGTGTAAATCCGAAGGATTTCAGACCCTGCGCTTTGCGGCGACCGTGAGCGTCAGCGAACAGCAGCAAAGCGAAAACCTCGCCCGAAGTCCAATAGACTTCGGGCGAAAGCGAAGCGCTCTACGCCCCGTGATACCCGTGGTGCACCTCGTCCTCCTTGGCCGCCCTTGCCGCCTTATCCTGTTTTTTCTTGGCGAGCCGCCATGCCGTGCGGGTGGGGGCGAAGGTATCGAGCATGGTCACCATGATGGTTGCGACGATGCCGGAGGCAAAGCCGTTGTTGTAGAGGTTCAGCCCGCCCGTGGGCTGGCCGGTGAAGGTGACGAGCGCATAGTGCAAAAGCCCCGCGATAAAGCCCGCAATAAAGCCGTATTCGCCCGCCACGGGGGAGAGGGCGGCCGCGCCGAAAATGGCCGCGATCTGCACGGAAGGGTCTGTGGTGCCGTGCGCGCCAAAGAGGGAAAAGAACCATATGCTAAAGAGCACGGGCAGGAAATTGCGCGGCTGTATCCCCACCGCCGCAAAGCCGATGGCTGTGAAAATCGCGCCCACCACAGGGCCGGAAAAATCGCCGCCGATAAAGAGGATATAGCCGATGCTGATAAAGCCGATCACGCCCATGTTGACCATGGTAAGGCCGACGCCCACGGCCTCGAACATGTTGTTGTCCGGCGCGCAGCCTGTCACCTTGAATACCTTGGGCAGCCCGGTGAAATTCCAGCCCGAAAGCGAAAGGCCAAGCAGCACCAACAGAAAACAGAGCACGACAAGATAGGTGCGAACGCGCTCATCGATGCCCGCATACCAGAGGGAGGAGGGCGGGAGCGTGCCGCCCGACGCGAGCAGGATCGCCATGGCAAGCATGGCGATAAAGCCGCTTGCAAAGCCGTAGTTGAACAGGATATAGCCCTTGTGGCTGCGCATGAGGTGATCCGCAAGCGGCACGATGGCAAAGCCGATAAGCGCGCCCGCGCAGATGCCGAGCAGCAGGCGAAGCGGCAGCGGCAGCGGATTGTTCCAAAAGATCTCGCTGACGATGGGGCACAGGGTGGTGGAATACAGCGCCGCCATCACATGCTTGCGCATGGGCACGCGCATGTAGCGGCAATAGAGAAATACGCCCAGGAAAAAGGGCTGTATGTTGAAGACGTCCTTGCCAAAGAGCGCAAAGCCCGGCATGAGAAACAGCCCCGCGATGACCCCCGCCGTGTATTTGGCCTTGACGAAGTACAGCAGCGCCATGCTCAAGAGCATCACCAGACCCGCGTTAAAAAAAGCCGCCCCCATGCCGCCGATGATGAAGTAATCGGACAAGAGCAGGGCGCGGGAGGTCAATATGCGGCACAGACCCGAAAAAAGCTCCGCGGGCGGCGCGCACACAAAGCCCATGGCCAGCAGCGAGCACGCCACAACGAGGCAAACAGGTATGCAGGCCCTTTCGGAATCGGGGCGGATATCATGGGAGCGATTCAAAAGCATATATAAAGTATAAAGATAACGCCAAATCAATGCAAGTGCCGCGTGCGCAGTATATGATACTTAATTTATGTAAGTTCGTATGCAGGTTATGAGGGTGTGGGGGCGGCAGCCCCGCGCGTTATTCCGGCTCCGCCGGGTTTGCCGGCGGAACGGATCGGCCCAAGTGGCCGTTTCCTTGCGCGTTTTGCCGTTCGGAGCCCGCAGGGCGAGAGGCAAAACGTGAAAAACTCGCGCCCGGTCGTATGACCGGGCGCGAAAGCGTCAGCGTATGGTCGGGAGCGAAAGCGTTAGCGCAGTATCGTTCCCGCCTTGCCGCTAAGCGCGTCCACAGCCTTATCAAGCGACGTCACGATGGCGACGCGACCCGGCTTGCTCTTGACAAAGCGGAGTGCTGCCTGCACCTTGGGCAGCATGGAGCCAGAGGGGAACTGACCCTGTGCAATGTATTCTTCCGCCTCCGCGACGGTCATGGCGTCCAGATCCTTCTGATCGGGCTTCTTATAATTGATGGAGATCTTCTCTACGGCGGTGAGGATCACCAGCGCGTCCGCGTCCAGATCCTCCGCAAGCTTTTCGCTCGCAAAATCCTTGTCGATCACGGCGGCCACGCCATGGATGTTGCCGTCCTCCTCCCGCACGACGGGGATGCCGCCGCCGCCTACGGTGATGGTGAGTATCTTTTCCCGGGCAAGGCGTCTGATGGCCTCAAGCTCGATGATCTCAAGCGGTTCGGGGGAGGCGACCACGCGCCGCCAGCCGCCGCGCGCCGTATCCTCCTTAAAGATGTGGTGCGGATTGACCTTCTTCAATTCCACCACCTCCTCGGGCGTATAGAACGCGCCGATGGGCTTGGTGGGGTTTTTAAAGCCCGGGTCGTTGCCGTCCACCACCACCTGCGTGACGATGGTGGTCACGGGCGTATCCATGCCGCGCGCGCGCAGCGCCCGGCGCATGCCCTGCTGTAAATGATACCCTATCATGCCCTGGCTCATGGCGCTGCAAACGTCGAACGGCATGGCGGGGGACACGGGCACGGCGTAGTTCTGCTGGGAAATGATGCGTCCCACCTGCGGGCCGTTGCCGTGCGCAAGGGTGACATGGTATCCGCTTTTGATGATGTCCGCGATGTATTCGCAGGTCTTATTGACAACTTCCAACTGGTTCTGGGAGGTCGCGGGCTTGCCCGCCTCCTGCAAGGCGTTGCCGCCAAGGGCGATCACGATATTCTGCATGCCATTCTCCTTAAAAAAATTCTGATTGCCTAACAAAAAGTTTGATTGGTACTTGCATTATAGCGGGAAAGCGCGCGGGTGTCAACCGCTGCGCCGTCCAATCAGGGAAAAATAATACGAATTTTCGCAAGCCTTGTTTGGCGGGATGCTTTCTGCTATTCTATATAAGGAAAATTTAACAGAATGCAAACGGAGGCATCCATGGAAAATCAATACCAACCCGCGCCCAAGAAAAAGGGCGGCTTTCTCAAGGTTCTGCTCATCATTCTGGGCGTGATCGTGCTTTTGTGCCTGGTGTTTTTTGTGATCGGGCTTTTTGCCGCGGACGAGGAGGAGACGGCGATGAGCGATGCGCCGCAGCCCGCGGGCACGCAGCAGGCGGCCGCGCAGCATGAGGCCGCGCAGCCTTCCGGCGACGGCGAAAGCTGGACGGTGCTGCTGTATCTTTGCGGCACGGATTTGGAGTCGGAAAACGGCATGTGCTCGCAAAATCTCTGGGAATGCGCGCAGGTGGAGCTGCCGGAAAACGTCAATCTGCTCGTGTGCACCGGCGGTACGGCGGCGTGGCAGACGGATTTCATCGACCCCGACTATATCCAGTATCACCGCATCTTTAACATGGGTGAGTTTGAAACGCTGGAAAGCCTGCCCTTGTCCTCCATGGGGCAACCCTCCACGCTGGGCGATTTTCTGCGCTACGGTGTGGAGAATTTCCCGGCCGATAACTACGGCGCGGTGCTTTGGAACCATGGCGGCGGCATGAGCGGCGTGGCGTTTGACGAGCTGCACGACGCGGACAGCCTTTCTATTGCGGAGCTGGGCGAGGGCTTTTCCACCGCAAACGCGAGCTTTGAATTTATCGGCTTTGACGCGTGCCTGATGGCGACGCTGGAGGGCGCAATGGCGCTTTCCCCATATGGTAATTACATGGTAGCCTCCGAGGAGGTGGAGCCGGGCAGCGGCTGGGATTATACCGCGATGCTTGACTACATCGCCGCCAACCCGCAAGCGACGGGCGCTGAGGTAGGTAAGGTCATCTGCGACGCCTACATGGCAAAATGCGGCGCATGGGGGGAGAGCTGCACGCTTTCCGTGACGGATCTTTCCAAGGTGCAGCCGCTTGCAAAGGCATTCGATGTGATGGCGGGCGAAATGACGCTGGATACGGGCGACGTGAATACCTTCCGCGCGCTCAAGCAGGGCATTGCAAGGGCGGAAAGCTACGGCGGCAACACGGACGCGGAGGGGTATTTCAATCTTGTGGACATAGGCGACATGGTGATGAACGCCCAGTCCGTGCTTGCTGACACGGGCGACGACGTGCTGGACGCGCTCTTTGGGGCGGTCGTATATAACGTCAGCGGCAGCGCGCGCGCCAACGCCAACGGCCTTGCGACCTTCTATCCCATCAAGGCGGGGAACCGGGAACTTGACAACTACGTCCAAAGCGCCGCGTTCTCGAAAAACTATCTTTCCTATCTTTCCGCAAGCCGCAAGGGCTGGAAAGCCCCGTCCGATTTTGTGGGCGCGGATTTCTCCAACGTCGAGGCCGCGGCGCCCGACGCGACCGTCGCGGACGCGGATTACAGCGTGGACGCCGAAACGTGGCTCAACGACGACGGCAGCTTCGTGCTGGATATCAAGGATGGCGCGGACTATATCGAGGGCGTGTATTTCTCGCTCTACCAGATGGATTACGCATATAACGAGTACATGTTCCTTGGCCGGGACGACGATCTGAACGTTTCGGACGACCTTTTACAGTATACGGACAACTTCCGCGGCGTGTGGCCGGCGCTCAACGGCGTGTTCGTCAATTTGAACCTGCTGGAGTCCACGGACGATTACAACCTCTATTCCATCCCCATCAACCTAAACGGCGAGCAGATGAATTTACGCGCACGGTACAACTGGGCTACGGAATCGTATCAGGTTCTTGGCGCCGTGGCGGGCGCGGGGGACAACGGCTTTAGCGCGCGCAAGGAGCGCATGCTCAAGGACGGCGACGTGATACAGGTGCTCATGACGGGGCAAAACTGGGAAAGCGGCGAGGAAAGCGTCTATTCCGTGGGCGAATTTACCGTCAGCGGCTCCGTGACCTTGGAGGAAACGCCGCTGACCGACGGCGACTATCTCTATCAATACGAGATGGACGACGTGTTGGGCGACACCTACTACAGCGCCGAGGTCATCATGGAATGCAAGGATGGCGAGATCAGCGTATACGAGACGGAAGAAGAATAAAGATAAAACCGATCGATGGATAAAAAACGATCCCCGCTGCGGCCAGTGACCGGGCGGGGATCGCTTTTCACTTCTTCGCGGGATAGGGCGCCGTTTGCTCCGTCAGGTCCATAAGATAATCCAAGCTCGTATGATAAAGGCGAGCCAACAGCAGCAGGTTTTCGACGGTGGGCACAGCTTCTCCCGTTTCGTACTTGGAAAGGGTGCTTTGGCTGATGCCGGTCTCCATCTGCACCTTGAGCTGCGTGTATTCGTTTAATAGGCGGATGCGTTTGAGGTTCTTCATGGGTATCACCGTCCTTTATCGGGCGCTCTACAGCACTTCCTGCTCCAGCGCGTCAAATTCCGGCGTGCTGAAAAATTCGCCCAAGGTGATGCCTAGGCCGTCGCACAGCTTTTTGATTGTCACGATGGATATGTCGTGGCGGCTTGCGTCCAGCATGCTATACACCGTGGAGGGCGTTATGCCAGAACGGTTGGCAAGCTCGTTAGGCTTGATGCTTTCCGCTTCACACAATTGTCGAAAGCGCGCGACGACAGCTTCTTTTACCTGCATGTTCATGTACCTTGTGCAAATAGCATTTTGCTACAGCACTTCCTGCTCCAACGCGTCAAATTCCGGCGTGTTGAAAAATTCGCCCAAGGTGATGCCTAGGCCGTCGCAAATCATCTTGATGGTGATGAGCTTTGGATTCCTGCTTTTCCCATAGAGGATATTTTTGACGGAGGAAGGGGGAAGGGCGCTAAGATTGGCCAGCTTATTGATCGTGATGTTGCGTTCGCCGCAAAGCTGCAAAATCCGATCCTTTACGGTGTTGATCGTGGGGGACATAGCCTTTTGCTTTCTCCTTATAATCTGTGACGAGCGCTATGTTCATGCCTACGGCTCCAAGTTGTTTTCATCAAACAGCGGCGAGGCGAAAAAAGCGCCGATCCCTATGTCCAAGCCCTGACATAGCTCATGGATGATGCGCAGCTTCACCGAAGGATAGGAACAGTTGACGATGTTGCCAATCGTGGATTTGGGTACGCCGCTTTTCATAAAAAGCTGATACTGCGTCATGCCCTTTTCGGTGAGCAATTCAGTCAATCTGGCGCTGACCGCCTGATTCAATTTCATGGGTATCACCGTCCTTTATCGGGCGCTCTACAGCACTTCCTGCTCCAACGCGTCAAACTCCGGCGTGCTGAAAAATTCGCCTAAGGAGATATCCAGCCCGTCGCACAGCTTTTTGATCGTCACGATGGATATGTCGTGGCGGCTTGCGTCCAGCATGCTATACACCGTAGAGGGCGTTATGCCAGAACGGTTGGCAAGCTCGTTAGGCTTGATGCTTTCCGCTTCACACAATTGTCGAAAGCGCGCGACGACAGCTTCTTTTACCTGCATATTTGTGTACCTCGAATAGAAGCGTACATAATATTGCGCACGCGCGTATACGCACTTGCGTATATTTGGTTTTTTAGATACACTATATGCAAAAAGAAACGAGAGATTTAAACATGAAGCAGAACTTTGACGCGATACTTGACCATATCGCCAAGCAGGAGGGCATATCCAAGGAAAAAGTGCTGGAAGAAATGCAGCGTGCCATCGATGTGGGCTATAACGACCCCGACCCTGCCGTGCAGGCGCACTGGGCGGCCATGCCCTTTGACGGCAAGCCCACGCCGGAGGCATTGATCGCGTATCTAGCGGCACAGGTGCAGGGTCAAAGCATGTAAGCCTATAAAAAGGGACGCTCCGCATGGGAACGTCCCTTTATTTGTATCGTCTTATTCCACAAACAATCCCTTTTCCTTATCGTAATCCACCTTGAACACCGTGTCCGGCGCGGGGTCGCTTTCGATGATGCGGCGGGCAAGGAGCGTTTCAAGCTTGCTCTGCAAGAGGCGCTTAAGCGGGCGCGCGCCGTACTGCGGGTCGTAGCCCGTTTCCGCGATCCACTTCTTGGCGTCGGCGGTGAGCGTTACGTCAAGGCGGCGATCCTGCAGGCGTTTGCGGATGTCCGCAAGCTGCAAGTCGGTGATGCTGAAAATTTCGGCCTGCGTCAGGGGCTTGTAGAACACGATATCGTCGATACGGTTCAAAAACTCCGGCCTGAAGCTCTGCTTTAAAAGCCCCTCCACCTGCTTACGCGCCTCCTCGGTGATTTGACCATCTTTGATCCCCTCAAGGATAAAGGAGGAGCCAAGGTTGGAGGTCATCACGATCACGGTGTTCTTAAAGTCCACCGTGCGCCCCTGGCTGTCCGTGATGCGGCCGTCGTCGAGCACCTGCAAGAGCACGTTGAACACATCCGGATGCGCCTTTTCCACCTCGTCAAAGAGCACCACGCAGTAGGGCTTGCGCCGCACGGCCTCGGAAAGCTGGCCGCCCTCGTCATAGCCCACATAGCCCGGAGGCGCGCCGATCAAGCGGGATACCGTGTGCTTCTCCATGTATTCGCTCATGTCGATACGCACGATGTTGTTCTCATCGTCAAACAGCGCTTGTGCCAGCGCCTTGGCAAGCTCGGTCTTGCCTACGCCCGTGGGGCCTAAAAACAGGAAGCTGCCGATGGGCTTGGTGGGGTCTTTTAGCCCCGCGCGGGTGCGAAGAATGGCGTCGGTGACGGTCTGCACCGCTTCGTCCTGCCCGATCACGCGCTCATGGAGAATGTCGGCTAAGCGCAGCAGCTTTTCCCGTTCGCCCTCCATCAGGCGGCTGACGGGGATGCCCGTCCAGCGCCCCACGATGCGGGCGATCTCCTCCTCCGTGACACGGTCGCGCAACAGCCCCGCGCTGCGACCCTCCGCCGCCTTTTCCGCCTCCTCCAGCTCGCTTTGGAGCTTGGGGAGCGTGCCGTACTTCAATTCGGCGGCCTTTTGCAGGTCGTAATCCCGCTCCGCCTTCTGTATTTCGGCATTGGCCTGCTCGATCTGCTCTCTTAGCTTCTGCACACCCTTGATGGAATCCTTCTCGTTTTCCCATTTGGCCTTGAGCGCGTTAAATTCGTCCCGCTCCTGAGAGAGCTGCTTGCGAAGCGCCTCAAGGCGTTCGGCGGAAAGCTTATCCGTTTCTTTTGCCAGCGCCTGCTCCTCGATCTCCATCTGCATGATGCGGCGCGAGATGTCGTCAAGCTCGGTGGGCATACTGTCCATTTCGGTGCGGATGAGCGCGCAGGCTTCATCCACAAGGTCGATGGCCTTGTCCGGCAGGAATCTGTCCGAAATATAGCGGTGGGAAAGCGTTGCCGCCGCGATCAGGGCGTTATCGTTGATCTTGACGCCGTGGAACACCTCATAGCGCTCCTTCAAGCCACGGAGTATCGAGATGGTCTCCTCCACGGTCGGCTCGTCCACCATGACGGGCTGGAAGCGGCGGGAGAGCGCTGCGTCCTTTTCGATGTATTTGCGGTATTCGTCCAAGGTCGTTGCACCTATGCAGTGCAGCTCGCCGCGCGCCAGCAGGGGCTTTAGAAGATTGCCCGCGTCCATGCTGCCCTCGGTCTTGCCCGCGCCCACAATGTTGTGCAGCTCGTCGATAAAGAGGATGATTTGGCCTTCGCTGCGCTTGACCTCGTTGAGTACCGCCTTGAGCCTTTCTTCAAATTCGCCGCGGAACTTTGCGCCCGCGATCAATGCGCCCATGTCCAGCGAGAAGATCTTTCGATCCTGCAGGCTTGCGGGCACGTCGCCGCGCACGATACGCTGCGCCAAGCCCTCGGCGATCGCCGTCTTGCCCACGCCCGGCTCGCCTATGAGCACGGGGTTGTTCTTGGTTTTGCGCGAGAGGATGCGGATGACGTTTCGCACCTCCTCGTCCCGGCCGATGACGGGGTCGAGCTTGTGCTTTTTCGCCAAGTCCACAAGGTCTTGGGCGTATTTGCCCAACGCGTCGTAGGTGCCCTCGGGATTGTCCGTCGTGACGCGCGCGCCGCCGCGCACCTCGTTGAGTGCGGTAAGGAACGCGTCCTTGTCCACGCCGTACTGCTTAAAAAGCTCCCGCGTGGTCTTGTCCGGCTTTTCGAGCAGCCCTAAAAACAGGTGCTCCACGGATACGAAATCGTCCTTCATGCGCTCGGCGGTTTTTTCCGCCTCCATAAAGGCCGCATTGAGCTCGTTGGAGAGATACGTTTCGCCCCCCTCGGTGCGGGGCAGCGCGTCTACCTTGCGGCTGACCTCCTTAAAGAAGCCCTCCGTATCCTTGCCCATGCGGGAGAACAGGCTTGCGATGAGCGAATCCTCCTCCGAGAGCAGCGCGCACAGAAGATGCGCCTCCTCCACCTGCGGGTTGTGGTATTCCATGGCGAGATTCTGGGCGTTTTGCACCGCCTCCAGCGATTTTTGCGTCAGTTTGTTTACGTTCATATGCATAACCTCCTTTGTTGGGGCTTGTCGGATGTTGTTAGCACTCTCAATCATTGAGTGCTAACGCTATTATAACCAAATCCTTGCAAAAGTCCATGACATAGGCGCAATACAAAGGTGAACTAACTGTGAAGATGAAAAGGGGCAAAGACCGCATGGCCTTTGCCCGAAGCGTTTGCGTGTTGGTTCAGCGCGCGTACGCGGCGGCCTTTTTCCATGCAAGCAGGCACAGCGCAAGCGCAAGCGCCCAGAGCGCGCCGTTATCCGCGCCGCCCGTGGCGGGGACGCCCGTAACGGCGCTGAGGGCGGAGGTGTGGAATTCCATCTCGCCGTCGCCGTCCCTAAAATACACGCGCAGCAGGTGCCGCCCATCCGCAAGCGACGCGCGAAGCGCCTCGGACAGGTGCAGCACAAGGCCGCTTTCCGTAGCCTCTATCGTGAAATCCACGCCCTTTTGCAGCGGCTTGCCGTCAAGATTCGCGCCCGCGAAGCCGTCGGCGTTGCAGCCGCCGATACGGAACTGGCTGTCGGCGCCGTCCGCGTCCGCGCTCGCAAGCGTGAGCGCATAATCGGCGTCGGGATAGCTCGCGTTTTGCGACGGCGCATCGTTGGAGGGCGAGGAGGCGGCTACGGCGGGAACGACCGTGGATTTTACGCCGATACCGATGAGATCGCCGCGTACGCCGTTCTTATCGACGCTGTTGTTATGGTAGTTCATGACGTTCATATCCTGCAGGGAGGCGTTGGCGTCCATGATCTTGATGTACATATGATCGGCGCCAAAAAGGTTCGCTTCGTAGTGCATAGAGCTTCCGCCGTTTTGATCCGTGACGAACGCCCATGTATCGTCGGCGCTTGCGGGCGGGGCAAAGCTGCCCTGCCCGGCGTCAAAAAAGATATGGAAAAGGCTGGCGCCGCCGTAATCGCTGCGCAGGGTGTTCAATAGGTTGGCGCTGGGAAGGGATATGCCCTGATCGGCGTGATATTTGATAAGCGAGCTCCAGAAGGGAAGGTTGATCGTCAACCCTGTCTTGGCGATCAATCCCTCGTAACGGAAGCCCTTTATGTTCCAGCCGCCGCCAACGGGCTTTAGGCAGGCGCCATCATCTTCTTTGGGAACGATCTGCTGCGCGGCCTGCGCGCAGAAAAGGGTTTCGTGCCCGGGCAGCTGATAGTAGCGCTCGCTGTCGGGGCGCGCAACGACCTTCAAGGGCGCGAGCGTAGTCTTGACCAGCGCGACCTGCTCATTGAGATCGTTTAGGCGTTGGCGCAGCACAACGCTTTCCCCGTCCGATAGCTCCTGTATGCGCGCGATCAGAGACAGCTTATCGATGCTTGCAGCAGTCAGATATTGGGAGAGCGCGCAGTTTTGGAAAAAGGCGCGCGCTTCATACCCTTGATGCTCCCATTTGTAATTGCGCTTCTGCCATTCGTCAAACAGCGTGAAAAGCTTTGCCTTGGGCGTGGGAAGCCCGCTTGTTACATAGTCCATGGTGAGAAAGCTGCCCAGCGAATAGACAAACTCGTCAAATTCACAAAGCGAGCCGCTGGGGTTTTCGGTCTTGGGTATCAGGCGGGTGAGGGTGGTCGTTCGCTTTTGTATGGCGGCGCTGCTGTCGATCGTTCCGCTTTGCAGATCTGTATCGATCTGGCGCAGCGCGCCGTAATAGGTCTTGAGCAGCCCCCGCGCGTCCGCCTTGAGGTAGTCGTTGATCTGCTGGGCGACGGCGGCGCTGACCACCACGTTGTTTAGATCGTTCAGCTTGTCCATCAGCTCGTCCTGCTTTTGCATCATTTCGGAGAGCTTGCCGAGCACCTCAGCGTTGGGGTCGTCGCCGGGCAGCAGGCACTTAAACGCGGTCTTTGCCGCCCATATGCTTATGTCCTTGGGATCGGGCGCGGCCTCCAGCAGGCCGAGCGCGGATTCGATCAGGTCTTGCTCGCTGACCTCGCCGCCGTTCATCGCGTTCATCGCGCTATCGTCGTAGCAGGCGTCATAATATTGCGCCGCCGCTGCCGTTATCTCCGCTTCCGACACATACGCCTGCGCGGGGTGCGGGAAGCGCAGGCAGAGGGAGAAAAGAAAGAGCAGGGATAGAAAACCGGCCAGTACGCGTTTCGGATAGGACATGATGCGCCTCCTTTTGAGAAAAAACGGTATTTGTATTTTCCACAAGTATTATACGGCGAAAAAAGCCGTTTTGTTAGGGGAAAGCCAAATTTTATACCATTGCGGACAAAAAGTTTTTCTTCTTGCCAAAGCATGTCGGATAGGAGATAATAGAGACATATTTACACAGGGTAAGAACCCGATGGCTCGGGCACACATATATTACTTTTTTGCAGGAGGTACAGGGGCATGCAGTTGTTACAGGACCGGATACGCGCGGAGGGTCGCGTGCTGCCGGGCAACATCATCAAGGTGGACGGCTTTTTGAACCATCGCGTGGACACGGCGCTCATGCGGGAAATGGCGAAGGAATTTGCCAAGCATTTCAACACCGAAGGCGTCACGGCGGTATTGACCGTCGAAGCAAGCGGCATCGCGCTCGCCACCATCACGGCGGAGGAGCTGGGCGTGCCGCTTTTGTTTGCCAAGAAAGCGAAGTCCGACAACATCGAGGGCGGCCTGTATAGAAGCGAGATCTACTCCTATACCTATAAGAAGGCCGTCACCCTCATCATGGCCAAGGACTGGCTGGGGCCGGAGGATAAGGTGCTCATCGTGGACGACTTCCTTGCAAACGGCGAAGCGCTGCGCGGTCTTGTCGAGATCGTGGAGCAGTCGGGCGCGGAGCTTATCGGCATGGGCGTGGCCGTGGAAAAGGGCTTCCAGCCCGGCGGCGCGAAGCTTAGGGAGCAGGGCGTTGACCTGTATTCTCTTGCGATCATCGAAAAAGCGGACGAAAACGGCTTCGTGTTCCGCTATGGGGTATAAAGCTATGATAGATGCAAACAAATTTGTAGAAGAACAGGTAGCGGCGCTGCAAAAGCAGATCGGCGACAACAAGGTGCTTCTGGCGCTTTCCGGCGGCGTGGATTCCTCCGTGGTGGCTGCGCTTTTGATCAAGGCCATCGGAGACAAGCTCTATTGCGTGCATGTCAATCACGGCCTCATGCGCAAGGGTGAGAGCGAGGACGTCATCCGCGTGTTCGGCGAGGAGATGGGGGCGAACCTCACCTATGTGGACGCAACGGATCGCTTCTTGGATAAGCTCGCGGGCGTGGACGATCCCGAGGAGAAGCGCAAGATCATCGGCGGCGAGTTCATCCGCGTATTCGAGGAGGAGGCTCGCAAGCTGGACGGCATCGCCTTTTTGGCGCAGGGCACCATCTATCCCGATATCGCCGAAAGCGGCGACGACGGCCACAAGATGGTCAAATCCCATCATAACGTGGGCGGCCTGCCCGCGGATCTCAAGTTCGAGCTGGTAGAGCCCCTCAAGACCCTCTATAAAGACGAGGTGCGGCAGGTCGGCTTGGCGCTGGGTCTGCCCCGCTCCATGGTGTTCCGTCAGCCCTTCCCCGGCCCCGGCCTTGGCGTGCGGTGCCCCGGCGCCATCACGCGGGACAGGCTCAACTGCCTGCGCGAAGCGGACGCAATACTGCGCGAGGAATTTGCCCGCGAGCACCTTGACGAAACCGTATGGCAATACTTTGCCGTGGTGCCGCCCTTCAAGTCTACCGGCATCCGCGACGGCGGCCGTACCTTCGAGTATCCCGTGATCCTTCGCGCCATCAATTCGACCGACGCGCTCACGGCGACGCCGGAGCAGATCAAGTGGGACGTCTTGTGCCGCATCCGCGATCGCATCCTTGCGGAGGTTCCCGGCGTCAACCGCGTGCTGTGGGATATCACAGAAAAGCCGCCCGCCACGATCGAGTACGAATAAGCTTCAACGACAAACGACCCCCAAAGCATGGTGCTTTCGGGGGTCGTTATTCGTGTATGGAATGCGTGCGTGCACCCACCCCCCCATTACCCTTTGCATTTCCCCGTGCTTGCCTGTACAATGAAGCGTAGGAAAAATATGACGATTCGAGGCACATCATGCGGCAATTTCGACTTACGGCGATCCTTTTGGCGACGCTTCTTTTGTTTGGGCTTGCGTCCACGGCGCTGGCGGTTCCCGCCTTTCCCGGCGTATGGACGCTGACGCAGCCGGACGGCACGACGCGCAAAGCCTATATGCGGGGCGACGAGTTTGCAAGCTATTATGTGGATATAGAGGGCGTGCTGCTCAAACAGGACGCAGAGGGCTTCTATCGGCAGGTCAGGGACAAAAACGGCAGGCTCGTTCGGGAGGACGATGCGGATTTTTCGCAATATCTGCCCGAGGCAAGCCCGCTGATGCAGCGGGACAACGCGCCGATTGCGCTGTCTGCCCAATATGAAAGCGGCCTGAACGGCGCCGCGCCCGCAGCCCCCATGCGCATACCCTGTCTGGTGCTCGCCATCCAGTTCGCGCCCAGCGACGGCACGGTGGTGAATCGCAACAGCATGGGCTCGGACGGATATCTTAGATGGCCGTGGCTTAGCTATCCCGCGAGCGCCTGGTCAACGCAGATGTTTGGGCCTAACGACAGCATGGCGGCCTATTACCGCGACGTATCCAACGGCAAATTGTCCTTTGAGCCCGTGAAGGAGACGGATACGGCGAACAACGGCCAAGCTGACGACGGCGTGGTGACGATCACGGTAAACGCAAACTGCGCCTATTACGACGCGCTCTATAACCCTTGGCGAAAGGGACAGATCATTGAGGCTGCTTATGGAACGGACATCAAGCAGCAGCACCAGTGGTACGAGGGCTTCTATATCAAGAACGCGCTCAAGCAGGCCGAGCAGTATGTGGATTTTGCTTCCTATGACAAGAACGGCAACGGTGTTTTGGAAACGAACGAGCTGGTGCTGTATTGCCCCATCGCGGGCTACGAGATGTCGGCGACGGATCAGGGCCCGGCAACCTGGGCGATCCAATGGAATTTTTATTTTGCCTGCTGCAGCACAGACGCGGAGGGCGACATCATCACCCCGGAAACCTATGCGGAGGCGGGCGGCATGACGATCAAGGAATTCACCACCGCGGGCGAATGCTATGACGGAATATCGCTTCCAAGGGGCATCTCCTCCTACGCCACGGCCTGTCACGAGCTGGGGCATGTACTGGGGCTGCCGGATCTATACAATACATACGGAACGCCCACGCCGCAAAACGTCAACCTGCTAAGCCTCATGGCGGGCGGGAACTGGGGCTTTGACTGGAGGGAGGAGGACAAGCCGCCGCGCCCCACCTATCTCGACGCGTGGAGCAAGACGGCGCTGGGCTTCTTTACGCCGGAAACGGCGGAGGATGGGAAAGAATACACACTTTGCGACGCGAGCCAGCCGTCGCGCTACAGCATCCTTCGCATCGATACCGCCGACCCGGATGAATATTATCTGCTGGAAAACCGCCAGTATGCAGGATATGATCGATACCTTTCGACCTTCTACGCGGCGAGGCAATATTTTAATTATCATGTAGATCCTTTGCACGAGGGCGTCGTCGTATGGCATATCCGGGACGACGTTGTGCGCGGGTATGATATGGGCGGCACGATCAGACGCAACGCCGTCAACACGGCGGATCATCCCTACGGCGTGATGCCCGTGTTCCTGCGGAACGATAACGAGGTGTTTCCCTTCCGCGCGCGCAGCGAGGGCAGCATATTTACCTTTGCCCTTGGCGGTACGATGTACGGCAGGCTCGAGGTGCTGGATGAAAGCGGCGGAGCCATGCGCGTGCGCTACACCAAGGCGTACTATGACGGTGAAGCCGTGGAGCCGCCTTCTGCCGAATATGATCCGCCCGCCAAGACAGAGGGCACGGACGCTGATGGCAAGCCCGTGACGCTGACCCAGCAGGTGCTTCCGCCCTACGATCCCGATTACGGTGAGCTTGCGGAGGCCGCGGGCGACGCGGGCGTGTTTGCGGCCTACACGCTCAACGCCGCAGACTACAGCGGCGTGGATTTCCCGCTAAGCGTTTCCTTCCATGTGGGCACGAACTATGCGGGTGAGACCTTCACGGTGCTGCACAAGACCGCCGCGGGCAAGGTGGAAAGCCTAAGCGCCACCGTTGACGCCGCGGGGAAGCTCACGGTCACGGTGCGGGACCGGGGCGCCGCGTTTATGCTGCTCTACGGCACGCAGCCGGGCGGACTGCAGCCCGCCCTCAGCGTCCCCGCCACGGGTGAGGCGGAAATCCCCAAAGAGATCCCGTGGGTGCTGATAATCCTGCTTGTGGATGTGCTGCTTCTGCGATTTGGCACAAAAAAGAAAAAATAGCAATTAGCTCGCGGCAAACTGTTGGCAAAAAGCAGCGGCGCGGCGTAAACGCAAAGGTTTCGCCGCGCCATTGTGCTTTTATTGCATGTGTGCCAAACGTTTATTGCGGCAGATATTCGCCCTTGAGTATCGTAAAGTCCGCATAGGGTATGGGCACCTCGATGAGCCCTGCCGCGTGAGAGGCGATGAAGGAATCGTTGATGACGATCATCACGCCCTCGTTTGTGAGGTAGAAGCAGCCGTCCTCCTCGACGATCTCGGGCAGGTACTGCGCGTAGTCGTCAAAAAGTCCAAGCTCGGTATACTGGGGCTGCTGGAGCGCCGTAAGCAGATAGTCCAGCACGAATTTCTCCGCCTCGTCCTCCGAAACGGTCACGATGTCCTCCAGCTCCAGCGTATCGCCCGTGGCCATGTCGAAGGTCACGCCCTCGCGGGTGGCGGTGCCGTGCGCACCGGCAAGATACACATAGCTGTCTTCAATAAAGCTTGCAACGACGCTGTCGCAGCGCGCGGAGGAATGGGTCACGGTGTAGCCGAAGGTGGGGAAATCCTGCGCGCCGCGCTCGGCTATAAGCGCGCGCGCGTCGTCTGCGTATTCTTGCAGATCCTCGTCAAAATCGCGCTTTTCTTCAGCAAAGTGTTCGTTGATCTTCGCCTCCGCCGCCTTGTTCGCAAGCGTCACCACCGGATAGGCGGATTCGCCCGTGATAAGCTCCGTGCCGTCGTCCGCCGTGATGGTATGCGTCTGTTCGTCCATGGTGTAGGCCAGCACCTGCAGGGTGGGGCCGCTGGGCGCTGCGATCACGGGGGCGGCAGGCTGCGCGGGCTCGGCAGG
>JAUNJX010000087.1 GCA_030533005.1 Clostridia bacterium
GATTGACCTTTATTGCGACCTGTAAGCTGGGGCTGGAATCCCTTGTGGCGCGCGAGCTGCGCGAGCTGCACATCGAGGTGGTATCCGTGGAGGACGCGCGGGTGCTCTTTTTGGGCGACTACGCCGTAATGGCGCGGGCGTGCCTTTGGCTGCGCACCGCCGAGCGTGTGCTGCTGGTGGTGGATACCTTTACCGCCACCACCTTTGACGCGCTGTTTGAGGGCACGAAGGCGACCCTCTGGAAGCCGTATCTTGCCCGCAACGCCCGTATCCACGTCAACGGCAAAAGCGCCAAGAGCACGCTGTTTTCCGTGTCTGACTGTCAAAGCATCGTCAAAAAGGCCATCGTCGAGAACCTCAAGCGCGCCTATAAAACCGATACCCTGCCCGAAACGGGGGCGGAGGTCATCGTGGAGGTGGGCATCCTCAAGGATGTGGTCACGCTGACGCTTGACTGCTGCGGCGCGGGGCTTTCGCGCCGGGGCTACCGCACCTTCAACGTGCCCGCGCCCATCAGCGAAACGCTGGGCGCCGCCATCGTGCTGCTTTCGCACTATGACGGCGAACGTCCCCTGATCGATCCCATGTGCGGCTCCGGCACCATGCCCATTGAGGCCGCCATGGTGGCCATGCATATGGCGCCGGGGCTTGGGCGTGAATTCGCTGCCGAGGCGTGGCCGTTTCTGGACGCTGCCGTATTCAAAAACGAGCGCGAGGCGGCACAGGACGCGATCCTTCGGGATGTGAAGCCGGACATTTTGGGCTGCGATATCGACGCGCATGTGATCGATCTTTGCAAGAAGCATGCGAAAAAGGCGGGCATCATGGTCAACTGGGCCGTGCGGCCCGTGCAGGAGCTGCAAGCGTCTGCTCCGAACGGCGTTATCGTTTGCAATCCGCCTTATGGCGCGCGCATGATGGAACGCAAGGACGCGGAGGCACTCTACCGCGATATGGCAAAAGCCTTTTCCACCCTTGATGGATGGTCTGTAAGCATCATCACGGCGCACAAGGATTTTGAGCGCATCTACGGCAAACGGGCGGACAAGCGGCGCAAGCTCTCCAACGGCGGCATGGCCTGCACCCTTTATCAATATTTTAGGCGCTGATCGCCAAAAACACTCTTGCATTTTGGCAACGCATCATGTATCATATTGCAGTACGCGAAAAGCGCCGTAACAAGTAGAGCAATCGGCATGGAGAGATGGCTGAGCTGGTCGAAGGCGCACGACTGGAAATCGTGTATGGCAGGAATGTCATCAAGGGTTCGAATCCCTTTCTCTCCGCCACAAAAGCCCCATACTGTGGGGCTTTTTGTATGCCTGTACTATTTGCGCGTATGAGACGGACAGATTGATTTTCTACCATTCTTCTACCCGATGTGTACCTGGCGCAGCGCGCTCAGCCGGCAGCCTGCCATGCTTTACGCCGGATAAAATCAGCTTCCATCAATTTTAAACCTATATATTTTTTTCCTAACATCTGGTATGCTTAAACGTATCAAAGAAGAAAAGAGCAGGAGGTACGCAGCATGGAACGAATAGACATAAACAACATACCCCCGGAAAAGCAAAAGCTGGTGGACGAGTATCTTAGCAGGGTAAGCGGCGGCAGCACGGAAGGCGGGTTCTTCGAGATGGAGTGCCGATCCTGTGATATGCCGTCCATCAACAACGTCGAGGTCTGCACGTTCTGCGGCAGCACGGATGTTCGGGTAACCTACCGTTATTCTTGAGCGGGCGGCTCCCACTGCCCTAACATAAAGTAAAGTGATCAGAAGTAGGGACAGCGCGGATACTGAAAAACCATGGCGGGTAAGACCGGTATGATGACCCCGCAGATACCACACAAAACCACGGCGGGAGGCGTTCGCCTTTGTACAAATTGGCCATATGCGAAGATGATGCGCGGCTGAATGACGGCCTCCGCGAAAGCTGCCGTGCAATACTGACGGAGCTGGGCGTGGAGCATGCGATTTCCGCTTTTTTCTCAGCGGAAGCCCTGGAGGAGGAGATTTCCTCCGGCACGCCCTTCGACGTGCTGCTGCTGGACGTGATGCTGCCCGGCAAGACGGGCATGGAGCTTGCAAAAAGCCTCCGCGCGCGGGGCGACAGGGTGAGCGTCATATTCACCACCAGCATGGAGGAATACCTGCTGGAAGGCTATTCCGTGCAGCCGATACAGTTTTTATTGAAGCCCGTGCGGCGGGACGCCCTTGCGGACGCGCTGCGCACCGACCTCAAGCTCAACCACAGCGCAAGCACCGTGATATTGCGCATGGGCGCAAGGACGGTGGTGCTGGGCATTTCGGACATCCGCTGCGTGGAGAGCCAGAATCACAGTGTAGTTCTCTACTTAAGCGGCGGCAGGCGCTCCTTTCCCATGACGCTCTCGGAGGCGGAGCGGCTGCTGCCCCAAGCGCGGTTTTGCCGCTGCCACAACAGCTTTCTTGTGAACATGGAGCATATCGAGGAGATCGCCCGTGGGGAGATCACCCTTGCAAGCGGCGAACGCATCCCCGTTGGCCGCAAATACTATGCCGGGATGCAGAGCGCCTTTGTGCGCTACATGAACCCATAACGAAAAGAACGAAAGCCGTCCACAGCGCAACGCCGGACGGCTTTTTTATATCATGCTCCCGCATGGCTATTGCTTTGTTTTCAGCGCCGTCTGCACGGTGAACACATCGCCCGTGTAGCTTACATCCAATATGCTGTGGTATTTCTCCGCCACGGCGCGCATCTGCTTCATGCCAAAGCCGTGTGCGGACGCGTCCGCCTTGGTGGTGATCAAACGACCCCGCTCGTCGGTCTTGAGCGGCGGGGCATAGGTGTTTTTGCAGCTGATGGCGAAAAAGCCGTTCTTTTGCTCGGCGCTCACGCGGATGAACCGTGCGCTCTCCGGCTCCACGCGGCGGACGGCCTCCAGCGCGTTATCCAGCATGTTCATGAGAAGCGCGCTCAAATCCCGCTCCTCAACGCCAATATCCTCCGGCACGTTGGCATGAACCTCAAAGCGCACCCCGTTTTCGGCGGCGGTGGCGGCGGCGTTTTGCAAAATGGCGTTCACCAGAAAATGCTCTGTGTAGCGGGCGGGCATGAGCGCCGTCTGCAATTTATCAAGCTCGCTTAAATACTGCGCCAGTCCTTGCGTATCCCCCTTGGCGTAGAGGGCGTTCATGGCGGCGACGTGGTTCTTGAGCTCGTGGCGCAGCTCCGCCGTTTTGCGGCTGCTCTGCTCCATGGCGTGGGAGCTTTGCATGGCAAGCTCGGTTTTGAGTGCGAGCGTTTGCGCCTCTGCGCGCACCTCCGCGATGGAGCGGATATGCCCCCACAGCGCCAGCCCCGCGCACGCGCCTACGAGATAGACGCTGAGCCAATAGGCCGCCGGTTCCCACACACCGTAGCGGAACAGCTCCAAGACAACGGTGTTTACGAGCGTCGCCATGCGCCCGCCATGTGCCAGCGAAACCAGATACGCCGCTGTCAGCACGCCGCCTGCCCACGCGCTGACCCTCCCCAAAAGACGCCAGAAATCCCGCCTGCGGTTAAGCGTCAGATACACGAGCATGGCAGCGGGCGGTACGAGCAGCATCAGGCCGCCGGCCAGCGCATCCAACAGCGGCTCGGGCAGGAAATAGTGGCCTAGGTGCACCATCATATCCCGCGCGGTCAATACGACAAGCGCCACGATGAGCGCCAAAAGCTTCCAATCCGGCTTGCCGGCGGCCACGCCCAGCAGCAACAGGCC
>JAUNJX010000033.1 GCA_030533005.1 Clostridia bacterium
CCTCGTTCACGGTCTCCAGCTCCCCTATGGTGGACTTGAGGTCGTTTTGGGAGCGCAGCAGCTCGCTTTCAAGGTCGGTAATGCGGCGGGCGGCGGTCTTGTCGATATCGTATTTCTCGGAGATACCTTCTATATCCGCAGCGCGGTGCTCCATGCACAAAAGCGCCACCAAGCCGTTTTCCACATCCTTAAAGCCATTGAGCGGCTGTACGGTCATATCGATGCGGCGCGGCACGCCGTTCTCATCCGTCATGCTGATATCCGTGTAGGTAACGGCCTTCTTTTCCGTGCGGCAGCGGTTGAGCGCGGTGGATACGGCAAGGCTCAGATCATCGTTGATGAGGCTGAAGATGCTAAAGCTCGCCTTGCCGGGGCCTATGCGCAAAAACGCGCCGTAATCGCCGAAAAGATGCAGCACCTCATTGTTTTCGTTGAGGATGACGGAGGGCGGCAGAAACCGTTCCAGAAAATGCGTATACAGCGTCTCCTGTGACGCGTCGTTCCCGTCCCGCATGGAGGGCGCGGTATTTGCGTGCAGCGGCGTCTGCATAAAGGGCGCTGTAAAGGCGACGGTCATGTTGTCCGCCATCCTTCCCTCCCCCACATGGACATAGATCTTTTCGTTGACGCAGACGGGCTTAAAGACGTCCGAAAACTCGCTGGCCGTCTCGCTCTTGCCCAGGAACAGATAGCCGCCGTCCTTGAGCGCGGAATTGAAGATGGAGAACAGCGCCTTTTGCAGCACCGGCTGAAAATAGATCATGACGTTGCGGCAGGAAACAAGATCGAGCTTGCCAAAGGGCGGGTCGGTGAACATGTTGTGCGGCGCAAAGACGATCATCTTGCGGATATCCTTGTTGATGCCATACCTGTCGCCGCGCTTGATGAAGTATTTTTTCAAGCGCTCCGAGGAAACGTCGTCTATGATGTTGTCGGAGAACTGCCCCTTGCTTGCAATATCCACGGCCTTTGCGTCCACATCCGTCGCAAATATCTTCACCTCGCGCCGAAGCTGCTGCTCCTCCATCACCTCATGGAAAAGGATGGCGATGGAATACGCCTCCTCGCCCGTGGAGCAGCCCGCCACCCATACGCGGATGACGTCGTTTTCGCCCGTGCGGGAGACGATATCGTAGATGGCCTTGTATTTGAGCTTATCGAAATAGGCGGCGTCGCGGAAGAAGTTGGTTACGCCGATCAATATCTCCCGGCCGAGTATGCGGGCTTCCTCCTCGTCGTTTTCCAGCATGCTGACAAACGCCGCCAGATCGCTCTGGTGCGCCACCACCATCCTGCGCTCGATCCTGCGGGTCACGGTGTTGCGCTTGTAATGCGTATAGTCGATGCCGCAGGTGCGCTTAAGGATCATGTAGATGCGGGCGAGCAGCTCCTCGTCGGAGAAAAGGTCGCTGCCCTCCTCGGGCTGCGCCACGGTGGGATAGTTGCAGAAGTTCACGATCTCCTCGGCGATATCGGCAGGCGATAATATGAAATCCGTAAGGCCGGTGTTGATCGCACTCTTTGGCATGCCGTCAAACTTGGCGCTGGCAGGATCCTGCACGATCACAAGCCCGCCCTGTTCCTTGACGGCCTTGACGCCGCTCGTGCCGTCGGAGCCGGTGCCAGAGAGCACGACGGCGATGGCACGCTCCTTCATTTCCTCCGCAAGCGACTGGAAGAAAACGTCGATGGGGTGGTTGATGCCGCCCTGCACATATTCCTTGAGGTAGAGCTTGCCGTTGCGGATGATCATATTGTTCTTGGGCGGTATCAGATACACATGGTTGGGCAGCACAACGGCGCCGTTTTCCGCCTGCAGCACGGGCATTTGCGTTTGCTTGCTCAATATTTCCGCAAGCAGGCTCTTGTAATCGGGGGACAAATGCTGCACCACCACGAACGCAAGGTCGCTATGGCTGGGCATGCTGTTAAAAAACTGCTGCAATGCCTCCAGCCCGCCCGCGGACGCGCCCAGCCCGATGATCAGGTTCCTGCGCGCAACAGCTGGCGTCTTTCCCTTCACCTCGCATGCTTCGCTCTTTGCCATCTTGGTTATCCTCCTGCGCTTTCACTTATCTCTTTTTTAAAAACCTGCCGGTGAAATCCTCCACGGGCATGGGTTTACCGTAAAAATAGCCCTGCGCATAGATGCAGCCCGCCTCCAGCAGCGCCGCTGCGTGTTCCTCGGATTGTACGCCCTCGGCGATGCACTTCACGCCGTTTTTCGCGCAGACGCCCACGATGCTCTCCACGATGGAGCGGCTCATGGAATTATAGAGAAAGCCGTCGATCAGGGACTTGTCGATCTTGATGGTATCAAAGGCATGATCGCCCATGGTCTTGAGGCTGGAATATTCCGAACCCAGATCGTCCAGCGCGAAGCGGAAGGACTGGCCGCGAATGCTCTCCATCGCCTGCTGCACGGCCGCGGTTTCGTAATCGTCCACGCTCTCCGTCACTTCGATCTCCACGAAATCCTCCGGCACCTCATAGCGGCTCTGTATGGCGAGTATGGACGCAAGCGCCGAGGAGGAAAGCAGGGTGTGGCGTGAAAAGTTGATCGCAATGGGTATGGGCGCAACGCCGTCCGCGATCCAGTTCTGGATGGTCAAAAACGCCTGATTGAGCGAGAAATAGTCCAGCTCCCGTATATTTCCCGCCTTTTCCATGGCCGCGATAAATTCAGAGGGCAGCACGATCTGCCCCGCCTTGTTGCGGTAGCGCGCCAGCGCCTCAGCACCCACAACCTTGCGCGTGCGCATGTCTACCTGCGGCTGCAAAAGGATAAAGAAGCGGCCGTTCCTAAGCGCGCTCTTGATCTCGGACAGGCTCCCGTCCTCGCGGCCCATGCGCTCTAATATGGCGGGGACAGGCATGCCGTTGCGGGCAAGCTCCTCCGCCCTGCTCATCAGCTTGCGCGCGGATTCGCCCTTATCGCTCCATGCATGCCCGAAAACGAAACGCTTGGGATAGCGCCGCTGCAATATGCTCTGCGCCCGCATAAGCTGCCCCTGAAACGCCTCGTTGGCCAGATTCGTGCAGATCACCGCAAAGTCCGTACCCGTTATGCGGAACACCTGATCCTTTTTGAAGATGTCCCGAAGGGTTTGGGCTGCAAATACCAGCAGGTCGTCCCCAAAGGCCACGCCCTTGGTGCGGTTGAGCTCGTGCAGCCCCGAAGCCGAAATGCATATGGCGCCCGCGGCATGATAGGCGTCGGGATTGAAGGACTGCATGACGCTGTTGAACGCCGCGCGATCGGGAAGCCCCGTCAGCTCGTCCCGCCCCGCGATCGCCATGCCGGGGGCGTTGAGGCCAAAGCGCGCGCGCTCGTGCAGGATGATGGGAAGCAGCGCATAGGGCAGCGCCACGTCCGTCTTGTGCAAGACGGGGTTTTCGATGCACAAAAAGCCCTGCACCTTGTTTTCGATGATGATGGGCAGTATGATGAAGCACCACGGCGCCTCGTCCGCCGCCGCCTCAGAGCGCCGCCCCACACCCTGATTGTTCATGACGATGGGTTTGGCCGCGGTCAGGACGCGTTTGAGCATGGGCATTTTTTCCAGCGCCGTGCCGGCAAGCTGCCGCAGTATGCTGTGCTTTCCCAACGCCACCCATTCATGCTGGGCGGAAACGGCGTTGCTGGCGTTTAGAAGGGAAAGGGTATATACCCGCTGCGCGCCGTAATACTGCCCCAGCGCGCCCAATGCGCCGCTGATGGAAGCATCATAGTCATCCGCCGCAAGCATGGCGCGCATGCAGTCCGCCACGGCGTTCTTCTCCGCCCCGAAAAGGGGGCGGGTCAGCTCCTCCTGCTCCACGGGCGCAAAGGTCGTCCGGGCAAGAAGCTCCTCCGTCACGCGGAAGGAATCCACATAGTCCGCAAACGTGTGCACCCGATCCGTTCCCGTGTCCTGGCACGCGTCGCAAATGCGCATGGCCTGCGAGAGCATGCCCGCAAGATCGGCGCTGCGCGCGTTTTCCGTGGCAATGCCGCAAACCAGCTTCAGCGTGATCTCGGACTTATTGTCGCTCCGCATCTTGCCTACGCGGAAAATGGCGTTCTCTATTTTTGTTCGCATCCACGCGTCGGACTGCGCATCGGCGCAGAACACCGCGAAGCTGTCGTCGCTATAGCGGCTGAGGATGCAGTCGCCGTCCAGCAGCGCGCAAAGAAAGCGCCCCAGATACATCTGCTCCATTTCCATGCTTTCCACGCCGATGCGCGCGCCCATGGCGGGCATGCCCAATATGCGGATCACGGCCAGCGCATACAGGTGCAGCGACGCGCCGGCGCCCCGCATAAGGCTGTTTACCAGCCTGTCAAAGGTAGATTGCGCATACAGGTGCGTAACGGGATCGCGCTCCGTGGCAACGGGCAGCACCGCCTCCACGCTGCGGCGCTTCTCCACGTCGCTCACATACCAGAACGCGCACAGCTCCTTTTGTACCGGATCCTCTATGATGCAAACGCTGATCTTCGTCCAGCGTATCTCGCCGCCATCCAGCCGCCGGTATTCCACAAACGTCCAGCGCGTGCCCTTTGCGTAGTTCTCCGTCATGTTTTCTCTGGAAAGCCTGAGGCGAAGAAGCATGGCGTCCTCAGAATAGGAGGTGGTGCCGACGACGGCCTCCGTAAAGGCGGTGTAGCTGCTCTTGTCAAGCGGCGCAAAGCAGTCGTCCGCCTCGCAGAAGGAATATACGACGGCGTCCTGCGAGAGATTGGCCTTCATGGTGAAAAGCTGATCGTCGCGCACGGCTTCCATGAGAAGCTCCTCACGCTCAAGCCGCGTCTGCCTGCCCGTGATGCCGGGCAGCTCCTCCGCGCTGCCGATCGCCTTTTCCGGCATGCCCTGGCCGTCGAATATGGTCTGATAGGAGAGCGTCGCCCAGCCGTACTGCCCGGTGCTGACATAGCGGCATTTGAAAAGACCCTTTCCCTCCTTCCGTCCCGTAGTCATGCCTTGATAAAAGGCGCGGAACGCGTCGGCTGAATCCTCGTGGATAAGGCCGGAAGCGATGACGGCCTCCGGCATGCCCTCGAGCGTGGTTTCGGGCGCAAAGGCCGCTTCGCCGTTGGTGTAGAAGGTGATCGTCGCGCACCGTACGTCCAGCTCGAACAAAAGCCGCGCCGTCTGGGAGAACGCCATGCGGTAGCGCTGCTCGTTCAGGGCGAGCTTCGCCTCCTGATGCATCAGCTTTTCTATGTTGGTATGCACGGCATAGACGTCCGTTTTGCCGTCGGGATTAGCGACGATGTTCATACCCACGGACATCCAGTGATAGGTATCGTCCTTGCCGATCAGCCGGTAGGTGGTGCGAAGCGTATGCCCGTCCGCCATGGCGGCCGCGTATTCCGTGCGCACGCGCTCCCTGTCGTCGGGATGGATGCAGGAGAGGATGCCGGCGGCGCTTTTCGCGTACGCCTCCTCCAAGGTAAGCCCGCCCAGCATGGACAAAAAGGAATCGCTCAAAAACGCGGGCACGAGCTCCCGCCCCGCCTCGGTATGCAAAATGGCGATGCCGCCGTCAATGCTGTTAAGGAGTGTCCGCAGATTCACGCTTGCCATCAGCGCGTCCTGCTCCTCAACGGCGGGCGCCTCGCCGGATTCCTGATCGAAGATGGTATAGCGGTTGCGGCCGTCCGCCTTGGACTGATACAGCGCCGTATCCGCCTCGGCATACAGCTTGTCCATGGTTTTGCCGCCGCCCCGATAGAAGGAAATGCCGATGCTGCCCGTGGATTCCAGCGTTCCTTCCGGGGTTCTGAAAATGAATTGCAGCGCCTGGAGCAGCTCCGTCGCCTTGCGCCGCAGCGCATGCGGCTTGCCCGCGTTTTTGACGAGGATCAAAAATTCGTCGCCGCCCACCCTGCCGATGATGTCGTCATCCCGGAAGATGCTGCGCAGCGCCTTGGCCGTCTCGACGATGATCTCATCCCCCGCCTGATGGCCCAAATGATCGTTGATGCCCTTGAGGTTATCCCTGTCCACCATGAGCAGCGCATGCGTGCCCTCCGCGCCCTCGCCGGCGATAAAGCGCGCAATATGGCTAAACGTGGCGTCATGGTTCAATAGCCCCGTCATGGAATCGATCTGGGCGGCCTTGACCAGCTCGCTCTGCGCGTTTTTTATGTTGTCGATATCCGAAAGGGTGATGATCGTCATCAGGTGATCGTTGATGGGATCGATCATCAGGCGCACTGTCAGGCGCACCCAACGGCGGCTGCCGTCCTCCATGGCGCGCCGGTATTCAAAGTCCTCTCTGCGCGCGCCGCTTTTATATATGGCGCGCAGATACTCCAAAGAAAAATCGTTGAAAAAGCGCAGCACTTCCTCATTATCCGCCACAGCACCGATGGCCGATGCAAGGTATGCGTCAATCGTATCGTGCGCATCGATGATGTGCGGCGCGTTAACGCCCGTGCGCGCCTGCACGACCCGCCAGCTCGTAATGTCGAACATCCACGCGCCGTATTCATCGTCGCCGACGTTCAGCAAAAGCTGCGCCGCCTGCCAGTAATCCTCATTGACCTCAAATTCGCGGGTCATATCGTGGGATACATACAGCACCGCCATCGCGCGCCCCGCCTCATCCCGCACGGCGTATTTGGAGCAAAGCGCATGGCGGGTGCGCCCGTCATGATCGCGCACGGATTCTACAAAATCGAGCATATCCTCGCCGGTTCGCAGCACCGTCAGGCTGTCGTCGGCATACTTTTTCGCCTGCGCCTGATCCGGTATGATCTCGAATATGGTTTTGCCCACGACCTCGTCTATGCTTTTTAAGCCAAGATAACGCACAAAGCTGGCAGAGGCCGTCAGGCAGACCAGATCCTGATCCACCACATACATGATATCGGAGGTGTTCGCCAAAAACGTCAAAAAGACCTGATCCGGCAAACCGTTCTCCGCACGCGCCTTTGCCTCTGCCATATTGCGTATGTCCCGCTTTCTCTCTTTGTGCATGATAAGATCCGATTGGGAGAAAAAAAGCCTATTTATCCTAGGATATATATTTGATATTATCACATATTCACAGGCATTTCAACAGAATATGGTAAAAATTTGCAAATGTTAACAGGCAAAAAGCCCGCAGCGCAAGCCTTTTCCCCATCGCCAAAAGCGATCCGTCCCGCAGACCATCGTCTGCGGGACGGATATAGCACCCACCAATCACACGGAGAAGATTTTTTATTGATAGTCCTTATCGCTTGTGCACATGATCATACGGCCGCCGGTCACCTTGCCCTGATGCAGCAGCTCCAGATTTTCAGGCACATCGTCAAAGGTGGTCTTGAGCACGTCGATCTGCAAACGGCCTTCCTTCATCAGGGTCAAAACAGCCTCGATGTCCTTCTTGCTGCCGCCCACGGAGCCGATAACGTTGACTTCCTTGAGGATGAGGCTGCCGGTATTGATCGTGCTTTCCAGCTTGGTCATGCCCACGACCACTACGGTGCCGCCCGGCGCAACCGCTTCAAGCGCGTCGGCCGTGGTCTTGCCGGAGCCGGCGAAATCGATGATGACCTCCAAGCCGTCATCCTTGAAATCCAAAATGCTGTCCGCAGCCTTGAACGCGCCGTGCTTGAGCGCATCCGCGCGCGCCGCTTCTTTTCTGGAGGCAACATAGACCTGCGCGCCCTGCTCCACAGCGATGCGCGTACCCACGCTGCCAAGGCCGCCAATACCGATCAAACCGACCTTCGTGCCCTTCTTGACGCCGCCGCGTCCCACCACCGCGTGGTAAGACGTCATGCCCGCATCGGTAGAGGCCGCCGCCTGCAGCGTATCCACCTCATCGGGAATGTGAATGAGCATTTCCTCAGGCGCCGTAGTATGCGTCGCGTAACCGCCGTCCCGGCCGTTGCCGGCACCCGTACCGTCGTTGCCGACCATGGGGCATACCGCGACCCGTTCGCCGACCTTGAAGTTTTTGACGCCCTCGCCGACCTCGATGATCTCACCGGCGATCTCGTGACCCAAAATGCAGGGAACCTTGCCCAAAATGCTCATCCAGCCCGGATCCTCCAACGTGGAAACGTCCGTGTGGCACAGCCCGCAGCCCGTTACCTTAAGCACCACATAGCCCGGCTTTGCCTTGGGCGTCTCTCTTTCAACCAGCACCAGCGGTTCATGCGTTTTCCTGAATTCCCAGCCCTTCATCGTTACGCGCTCCTTTTATCGATATTTTTATATTGGATGTATGCATAGCGTAGCACTTCGTTGCTAATTTGTCAATATCTGCCGCGAAAATTCTCGCTTAGGACTGCTGTATTTATGCACGCAAGGCTTGACAAAGGCATATAGGTGGAGTAACATGCATAGTAATTGAAGACAGAGGTATTGTATAATTATGAAAGTTAGCCGTGGCAGCATGATGATGCGCATGCGTGGGATGATGGTACATTCCACGCTATTCGTCGTGTTGCCAAGCAAGCTCTAAGTCTATCGCTATAGCTGCAGAGCCCCGCTTCGCAAACGCGACGCGGGGTTTTTCATATTTTATGAGATTTAATTTTATGAGATTTAAGGAAGGATAAGATACCATGTTTATTGCCGATTTACTGCGTGAGAAGCCCGTTACCGTATCCTGCGAGCTGTTTCCGCCCAAGTGCGGGACGGCGTTTGACAACGCGCCGGAGGTGGTGGAGCGCACGGTTGCGCTGCAGCCGGATTTCATCAGCGTCACCTGCAGCGCCAAGGCTGCCGGCAACAATGTGGAGATGGCGAGCCATGTGCGCGCGTGCGGCGCGACGCCGCTTGCGCATTTGACCTGCGTGGGCGCGTCCAAGGCCGGGATCGATGAGATGCTGGACACCCTGACGCTCCGCCGCATCCATAACCTGCTCGCGCTGCGCGGCGATATCCCCGCGGACGGCCCCGCCGAACGCGGCTACACCTATGCGTCCGAGCTCGTGTCGCACATCAAGGCGCGCGGCGATTTTTCCGTGGGCGCCGCCTGCTATCCCGAAGGGCATGTGGAATCCGCGGGGCTGGAGCAGGATCTTGTGCATCTAAGGGCAAAGGTGGATGCGGGCGCGGATTTCCTCATCACGCAGATGTTTTTTGACAACAACATACTCTATCGCTTCCTATATAAGGCGCTCGCGCACGGCGTCAACGTGCCGGTGCTCGCGGGCGTGATGCCCGTTACGAACCGTTCGCAGATCGAGCGCATCCTGAAATTGAGCGGCACGACGCTGCCGCCGCGTTTTCTCAACATACTGGATCGCTTCGGGGACAGCCCCATAGCGATGCGGCAGGCGGGCGTGGCCTACGCCACGGAGCAGATCATCGACCTGATCGCAAACGGCGTGCGCGGCGTGCACATCTACACCATGAACCACCCCGAGATCGCGGGCGAGATCATGCACAATATCCGCTATATCGTGGAGGCAGGCTGTGAGGCGCAACATGTGCAGCGCAACGTCGGCTGAGCGGCCCGACCTTATAGCAGCGCTGTCCGCCGCCGCGCAGCCGCGCTATCTGACGCTTGAGGGCGATGTGCGGGACGCGAACGGCTATATAGAGGTCTGCGGCATACGGGTCGCGGGCGCGTCGCTGCGCGAGCACCTTCGCGGCTGTTCGCGCGCGCTGCTTTTTGCGGCCACGCTGGGCAGCGAGGTGGATCGGCTCATCAGCCGCGCCGGCTTGCTTTCCATGGCGGACGCGTATGTGCTCGACACGCTGGCGTCGGAGCGCATTGAGCAATTCTGCGACGATGTGCAGGAAACGCTTTCCCATCGCGCGGACGGCCTGTATCTTCGCCCCCGCTATTCCCCCGGCTACGGGGATGTGGATATGTCCCTTTCCCCCGCCATCCTCGACGCGCTGCGCGCGCCCGTTAGCATCGGCCTTTGCGCCACGGCGCGCGGCATGCTGACCCCCGTAAAATCCGTGACGGCCTTTATCGGGCTAACGCGCGAAAAGCAAAGCTGTCACATTCATAAATGCGCCGCCTGCCCCAACGTAGGATGCGCCTTCAGAAAGGACGACTAGCATGGAATTTTTACAAGCCTTACGCACGCGCCTCCTGTTTTTTGACGGCGCGATGGGTACGCTCTTGCAGCAGAAGGGTCTTTCGGCAGGCGAGCTTCCCGAAGGCTGGGTGCTCTCTCGCCCCGAGACCGTGCAAAGCATCCACGCCGCCTACGCTCATGCGGGCGCTGACATCATCAAGACCTGCACGTTCGGCAACAACGCCCGCAAGCTAAAGGGCAGCGGCATATCCGTCAGCGACGTGTCCCGTGAGGCCGTATCCCTTGCGCGGCAGGCGGTTTCGGATCGCAAGCGGGGCTATGTGGCGCTGGATGTAGGACCCATAGGCAGGCTGCTGCGCCCATTGGGCGACCTTGGCTTTGAGGATGCGGTCGATCTTTTCAAGGAACACATCGCGGCGGGCGCAAAGCATGCAGACCTCGTGCTGATCGAGACCATGACCGATGCGTACGAATTGAAGGCTGCCGTGCTTGCGGCCAAGGAAAGCTGCGACCTGCCCGTATTCGCCACCGTCTCCCCCGACGCAAACGGGCGCATGCTCACGGGCGCGGACATGGCGGCGGTCGTTGCGCTGCTTGAAGGGCTGCGGGTGGACGGCCTTGGTTTGAACTGCGGCAGGGGCCCCGCGGAGCTTTTCCCGCTCGTGGAGGAAATATTACGTCTAAGCTCCATCCCAGTGCTCTTTAGCCCCAACGCGGGGCTGCCGCACGGCACGGGCAGCGACGCCTACACGCTCTCAAGCGAGGATTACGCCGCCCACATGAAAAAAGCGGCGCTATCCGGCGTACGCGTGCTGGGCGGGTGCTGCGGCACCTCGCCCGCGCACATCAAAGCGATGGTGGACGCCTGCGCGGGGCTCTCTCCCTTGCCGATATCGCAAAAGCAGGACACCGTCGTGTGCGGCTACGGCCGCGCGGTGCGCTTTTCGGACAGCCCTGTTCTCATAGGCGAGCGCATTAACCCCACGGGCAAGCCCAAGCTCAAGGCGGCGCTGCGCGCGGGCGACCACACCCTCATCCTACAGGAGGCCGTGCGCCAGCAGGAAAGCGGCGCGCAAGTTCTGGACGTAAACGCGGGGCTACCCGATATCGACGAAGCCGGAGTGCTAGAAGCGCTCGTGACCAAGCTGCAGGGCATATGCGAGCTGCCCTTGCAGATCGACACCGCCGACGCAGTTGCGCTTTCCCGCGCGCTGCGCATATACAACGGCAAGCCCATGATCAATTCCGTGACGGGGGCACAAGCCTCGATGGAGGCGGTGTTCCCGCTGGCAAAAAAATACGGCGCTGTGATCGTGGCGCTCACGCTGGACGAGAACGGCATACCCGACAGCGCCGATGAACGCCTTGCGATCGCCCAACGCATACTCGCGCGCGCGGCGGACTATGGCATCGACAAAAAGGATATCATCGTGGATGCGCTGACCATGACCGCGAGTGCAGCACCCCAAAGCGGCAGCGTGACGCTTCAAACGCTGCGCCGCGTCAAGGCGGAGCTGGGCGTCAAAACCAGCCTCGGGGTATCCAACGTCTCCTTCGGCCTTCCCAACCGGGAGCTTTTAAACGCGTCCTTCTTCACCCTCGCCGTGGGCGCGGGGTTATGCGCCGCCATCGTCAATCCCTATTCCAAGCCCATGCAGGACGCGTTTCGCGCCTGCGACGTGCTCTTAGGCCGTGACCCCGGCTGCGAACGCTATATCAGCGCATTCGCGGAAAACGCCGAAGCCGCCCCCGCAGCGCCTACACACAGCGCCTCCCTCGGGGAGTGCGTATATCGGGGCTTGCGCGAGGAGGCCGTTGCTCAGGCGATTTTATTAAAGGACGACCCGCTGGGTGCGATCGACCGAGAGGTGATACCGGCGCTGGATCGCGTGGGGCAGGCGTACGAAGCCGGCCGTCTGTTTTTGCCCGGGCTGCTTATGAGCGCCGAAGCCGCAAAGGCCGCCTTAACCGAGCTGTGCCCGGCGCAGGAGGGCGGCGGCGCGGGCGACGTGGTGGTCGCCACCGTCAAGGGGGATGTGCACGATATCGGCAAAAACATCGCGGCCTCCATGCTCGCTAGCTACCGGTATCATGTGATCGATCTGGGGCGGGACGTAAGCCCGGAGAGCATACTCGCGGCGGTCAAGGCGCAAAACGTTAAGCTGGTAGGTCTGTCCGCGCTCATGACCACGACGGTCGTGAGCATGCGGGAGACCGTGGCGCTCTTAAAAAAAGAAGCCCCCGCCTGCAAGATCATGGTGGGGGGTGCTGTGCTCACTGCGGCGCTTGCGCAGGACATGGGCGCGGATCGCTACGTCAAGGACGCGATGGCCTCCGTCGGCTTTGCAAGGGAGATATTCGGATAGTATACACGCTTCGCTTATCAACAAAGGTCGAATGACCTTTCAGCCCATTGGCAAAGTAAGGCGGTGGGCTGAGTAGTTAAACTGGTGGTATGCACAAGTCCAAAAGGGCATAATACAGGCCAGCGCCTCAAGGCGCATCGAAAGATCCGCCAATCGCATTATCTTTACAGGCCGCCGCTAAAGCGGCGGGGGAATGGCAATTCCAAATCGAAAAGTTCTGTTTTCGACCTGACCTCGGAATCGAATAGGATACGGCAGCTTTTCAGCCCGCCTGTCCATAGAGCATACTAATCCATCCATTGTCGCGTTTTGCGCAAAAAGGTCTGACGCGGATTCCATCGCAGCAGTAAGAACCATTCGATCAGCACACAAAGCAGCGCCGTTAGTCCCACTGCCAGCAAGCAGGCGGTGGGGTTCGCGCCATGCAGCGTACGCACGGTATCCGACTCCAGCGTACGCATGACCCGATCCGTCATCCCGACGCCTGCGCCTACGCCCAGCAATAGCCCCAGCACCGTCATGACTTTGTTTTCTTTGGAAATATAGCCTCGCAGCTCTTGCCCGGTAAAGCCGTTTGCATACATCACGGATAGCTCGGCGGCCTTTTTGTTCAGCGTCAGTTGCATGAGTTGGTATAGCACCACCACCGCGAGCGCTGCGGAAAGCCCGATCATCAGCGCCACGAGCGCATTCATGCTTGCGGAAAGACTGTCAAACTGTACGCGCTTATATTCTGCGCTGGTATAACCGACATAGCCCGCTTCGCGGGATGCGGCTGCGATGAGCGCATCGTCGGGCTGTCCGTCCAGACGCAGGTAGTATTGGTTGACGGCGGCTTCTTTTCCCGATATCGCCTGATAGTAGCCCGCGCGCATCACGATCAGATGGTCGATGTAGTTGTCGATCACGCCGCTGACCGTTGCGCTGTAGGTGGCGCCGTCCGCCTCTATAAGCTCTATGGAATCGCCCGGCGCCACGCCAAAGTATTCCGAGGTGCGCACAGAAAGCAGAATTCCCGCATCAGGCAAAGCAACGGGGCGTCCCGTGTAAGGATCCAGCAGCGCCACATCCTCCGTGACGCCCTCATCCATCGCCACGATGACGGTGGCCAGATTGTACGCCTGCTTGAAGCGGAAGCCGCAGGCATAAGCATGAACCGGCTGCGCGTGCGCCACCCCTTGTTGATCAAGAAATTTGCGCCACTTATCCGCATCCGCATCGTCTTGCAGCGTGAGGATCGTATCGTTTTTCTGAATCTGCCGGTACTGCATGTCGGGGATGCGCGCCAATCCCAGCTTCATGGACAGGCCGATCACGATCAGCGCCGTGCAGCCCGCGATGCTCAAAACCGTGGTGATCAGGCGATTGGTATCAGCGCGCAGATTGAGGATCAGGATGGCATGCCGCATGGAAATGCCCCTTTGGTTTAGCCATGCGCCCAGCCGCGAACCGTCGCCATCATCGTTCTGCGCGCGCATCAGCTGCGCCGCCGGGCGTCTCAACAGGCGGATCACGGCGACGAGCGCTGACGAAATGATCACCGAGAGCGCCACCAACGCCGATACGATGGCCGTGGGGTATGCAAATGCGTAAGTATACGCACCGATGGTCAAATTGGTCATATAGCTTTGGACAAGAAAAGGCTGCAGCAGCAGGTATCCGGCCGCTATACCGGATAGTACCCCCGGGATCGCGCAGAAAGCGGCGTAGAGCAAATAGTGACGCAGCAGCTCCGATACGCGCAGCCCGTTGGCCTTTTGCATGCCGATCACGACCCGGCGATCCTGAATGACGCGAGTAAAGGACGTGTAGCACACAAGCGCCGCAACGCCAATGAAGATGCATGCAAAGGACAAGCCTGTGCGCGACAGGTTTTCCGACGCGATTTTCATGGATTGATAAAGGATCGTGTCCGACCGCTCCAAAATCGACCATTCCGGATCCAGCTGTGCGATCTCGTCCTTGATCCGCGCCGACGCTTGCCGCGCTGCGTCTGAATAGGCATGCGCCGTTTCTTTGTCGCGGACATAGAGTATATTGTATGGATCGTCGCCTGTCATGCCCCGGATGGCTTCGGGGGCAAGGAACACATAGTTTTGCACGAAGCCGCCGCCCAGCGAACTGATGCCGCGGCGATCCTCCACATACACCGCGGCTGCGGGATGGCGGATCACGCCGGTGACCGTCCATTCGTGCGTGTTGAAGGTGCGCAGGCTAAAAGAACCCCCAAAGTATTGGCGGATCGCATCGGCAAGGTTCCATTTCCGGGCGTTTACAAGGCTTGTGAGCGACGCAAAATCCAGCTCCAGCGCATCGCCGATGGCTAGACCCTCGTTTAGCATCGCCTCCTCGATCACGCATTCGCCGTCGCCCGCGGGCAGGCGTCCCGCTACCAGCTCCGCATCGTTCATCCGCGTCGTGAGGCTTTGCACGGACACCACACGCTTGTCTCGTCCTAATGGAAGGTATGCGTCAAACACGAAGCCGCCTTCCACATCCTCCACATCGGGCAGCGCTCGCAGGCGGGCAATATCCGCATCCGAAAAGCCACTGGAAGAAGAAACCAGAAAATCCTGATATCGAACCCGGCGAAAATAATCGTCCATGGAATCGCGGATGCCTTGGGAGGCGAACACGATGCCAACATAAAAAAGAACGCCCATCATAACGATCGCGGACAGGGAAGCGCAGATGGGCACAGAGCGGCGGATATCCGCAAATAGGGAAACCATATGCGTCTTACGCTTCATGCTCCACTCCTGCGACTTCAATTCCGCTGTACCGACGGGTGTTCGTTAGAGGTGACCTTCTCTACGCGCCCATCCCGCAAAAATACGACCCGATCCGCAATGGGCGTAATATCTCTGTTGTGCGTTACGATGATCAGCGTGCAGCCTCGCTCGCGTACCGGCTGCTCCAGCAAACGAAGCACCTCCGCGCCGGCTTGCTCGTCCAGCGCCGCGGTCGGTTCATCCGCCAGGATCAGCCATGGATTTTTTACCAGCGCCAGCGCGATGGCAACGCGCTGCTGCTCCCCGCCGGAAAGCTGCGCGGGATAATGGTCGCGCCGATCCCCCAACCCGACCCGCTCCAGCTCCTGCAAGGGATCGAGCGGCGCCTTCACGATCTCCGCAATGTAGCGCAGGTTTTGCAGCGCCGTCAGATTGGGCATCAGGTTACTGGATTGAAAGATGAAGCCCACCTGATTGCGGCGAAATTCCGTTAATTCGCGTTCGTGCAGCAATCCAAGATCACGCCCATCCACCGTTACGCTGCCCTCGTCCGCCTGATCCAGACCGCCCAGCAAATTGAGCAGCGTGGTCTTGCCGCAGCCGCTTGGACCCACGATCGCCACCATTTCCGCCCGTGCGATCTGCAGGCTGACCTGATCGAGCGCCTGCACCCTTGTGGCGCTTTCTCCGTATTGTTTGCATACGTTCTTGAGAACGATCCGCGCTTGATTCATCAAGTGTCACTCCTTTGTCCTAAAACCATCGCCCGGCAAGCGCAGCACATTCGGCGTTGGCGTTTCGGAGGCGAAAAACCGTTATTTCACATAGCCACATCTTCGCTGCGTAAAGGCGGCGTGCTTTTTTCATTGCCCTATTTCCCGCTTTAGCGGGCGGAGTGATGATGGCTGCTGTTTTCTATAGCATAGCAGACCCGTCTTTTTTTGTCATTAGTCAACAGACGAAAATTGAACCTGTAACGGTGCGGCCTTCCTTTGTCTATTCCCCATGGCGGGTCATCGGATGGCACCTTTAAAGCGGCAGCCGGCGTGATGGAATCGTGAGCCTCCTACCCTGTGAAAGAGATGGCCGCAAGGAGGCAAAAAGCTTCGTGTGCAGCCCGGCAAGAGCACGGCATAAAAGCATACGCCGATTTTCATCAAAGGCAAAACCAGCCCGCGTGACGGACTGGTTCGTTTTTGCTTTTCTTTTAATCCTATCCCTCCGCTATCCCTCTACCAGCTCCGCGATGAGCTTGGGAAGCTGCGCGTCCATGGTCTCGTCCGAAAACTGGCAGGTGCCCACCATCCTGTGCCCGCCGCCGCCGTACTTGAGCATGAGGCTGCCCACGTCCACGTTGGAGGTGCGGTTGAGGATGGAATAGCCCACGGCACAGCTACAGCCGTGGCCGCCCTTGCCGTTGACGATCCAGATGGAGATGTTCTGTTCGGGATACAGGCTGTAGATCATGAAGCGGTTGCCGGAATAGATGGGGTCTACGCCGCGCAGGTCGCTGATGATGACCGCCTTTTCGGTGCGCGTGTGCGCCTGGAGCATGGTCTTGAACTTCTCCGTTTGCTCAAAGTATACGTCGATGCGCTCCTTGACGTCGGGCAGCGCGAGTATTTCCTCGATGGGAAGATCGTGGCAGGCGTCAATGAGCTTTTCCATCAGCTGGTAATTGGAAATGGTGAATTCCCGCCAGCGGCCAAGGCCGGTGCGCGGATCCATCAAAAAGCCCAGCAGTATCCAGCCGTGCGGGTCGAGTACCTCATCGCGCGTGAGGTTGCCCGAATCCACCTTGTCCACCTGCTCCATCATGTGCGCCATGCCCGGAAATGCGCGCTCGCCGCCGTAATATTCGTAGATGATGCGCGCGCAGGAGGGTGCTTTTCTGCTTTCGCCCTTATATTGACCCGATAGCGCGAGACGCTCCTCCTCGCTGGAATGATGGTCGAACCACAGCCCGCAGCCGGGCACATAGGGGACGTTGGCGAGGCAGTCGTTTTCATTGACCTCGATCAAGCCGTCCTGTAAGTCCTTGGGATGCGCGAATTTCCAGTGATCGATCACGCCGACATGCTTGAGCAGCGCCGCGCAGGCCAGCCCGTCAAAATCCGAACGCGTAATAAGCCGCATAGCCATAATTGCTCGCTCTCCTTTACGTTACAATAAGATGTGAATATAGCTATTATACCATACGCTTTTTGTGTACGCAAACCCTGTCGAAGGGGGAAAACACTATATTTTACGGCTCCATCGCTTTGAGGTACGGATAAGGGTTGACGTATTTTCCGTCCGGCGCGACGATGGTAAGGTGTAGATGGTCAAGGTCGCTGTTGCCGGTGTTGCCCACGCGGCCAATCAGCATCCCCGCCGTGACCGCATCGCCCGCGTGCAGAAAGTCGCTTAGGCGTATCATGTGGTAATAGTGGTATTCGTACCCGTAGGCGTCCGTGACGATCACGGCAAAGCCCGTGCCCTTCCCTTCGCCCACATAGGTCACCGTGCCGTTTGTGCAGGCATAGATCTCCGTATCCGCCTTCGCCCAGATATCCGTGCCCGTATGCTTGCGCCTGCCGTCATCGCGGTCGGCGTACCAGGTCTTGCGAAGGCGCGTGTGGGACGCGAGCGGCCAGACGAAGCCGTCTAAGAGGCAGCCCTCCGCCGGGGGCTGTTCGTATTCCACCTCCGCGGCGTCAGCGCCAAACACCGTATACAGATAGGAATAGGTAAAGCAGCGGCTCAAAAGCGCGCTTTCTTCACCGCCGCCCAGCCGCAGTGCCTCACGATACGCTAGCGGCGCAGCTGTAAGGCGCAGCGAAAGCGCCGATTGCAATAGTGCGGCCTGCACATCCAGCGCGATGGCTTCCTTGATGCGCGCGTTGGCGGCCTCCGCATTCTCGCAGCCTTGCATCAGCGCGTAGAGAAGCTGCCATGACGGCTCCGTGATCGATTGCTCCACATCCACCGTCAAGTCCTTGTGCGCGCCTTCAAAGGCAAGCGTCGCGCGCGCGGCGGCAGATGCAAGCTGTTCGGCGACCGCCGATTGCATGGCGGGCAGCCAGACGCGTTCCTCCTGCGGCGTACCGAATATCTGCCAGGGCGCCGCCGCGTCAAAAAAGGTCGCGGGCAAAAAGGGCGAAACGTCGATGTGCAGCGCCGCTTCCCAAAGCGCGCAAAACGCGTCCGCCAGCTCCACGGCGCCGGGCGTGGGCAGCGGCGTGGGCAGGGGGGTAGGCGAAGGCGGCGCAGCGAGCTGCGCGGGATGGGAAAGCGCGGAGGGCGCGGCGGGAGAGGGCGCGCAGGCGCTGCATACAAGCAGCAGCGCGCATAGCCATAACAGGGTGTGTTTCATCGTTGTGTGTTCCGTGTTCCTTCGGTTTTGATTTTTTTGCTTTGCGTATTATACCATATGCGCGCGCTGTGCGGGCGTATATATATGCGTTTGCACACGCGATTCTTTTATCCTTTTTGGGGGAAATATAGCAGATACGCAAAATGCCCGCCGCTTTTTGGCGGCGGGCGTCAGGCTGTCGAAAAACTGCGTGGGATTCGGGGCGCTACGCGTCGGTTTTTGCCGCGCGCGCCTTTTGCCTGCGCGTAGCGAGGACGTTATAGATGGCCATAGCGGCGATGGTGGAAACGTAGGGGATACAGTTGAGTAGCTGCTGCTTGGCCGCCGTGTTTTGCAAAACATAGGAGAGCGCCGTCGTGAAGCCGAACAGGGCGCTGGAGAGCAGCGCGCCCAGCGGGTGGGAGCGGCAAAGGGCGTTGGCGGCAAGCGCGACATAGCCGCGCGCGGAGGAAATGTTCTGCACGAACAGCGTGACCGACCCCAGCGTCAACAGCGTCCCCGCGAGGCCGTTGAGCCCGCCCGCGAGCGTCACCGCGATCAGCTGGTACTTTTTGACGTTGATGCCAAGGCTGCTCGCCGCGTCCGGGTTGATGCCGATGGCGCGGAGGCGGAAGCCCACGCGGGTCTTATACATCACGACGTATACGACGATGGCCATCACGAACGCGAGATAGTCGATGGTGGTAAGCGAGGAGAGCATGGTGCCCAATACGGGTATCCGGCTTATGCCGGGCAGGGTGATCTTGGTAAGCCCCGTCATGGTGACGTCACTCACCACGCCCTTTGTGTGGAACACCATAGACAAGAGGAAGGTCGTGATACCCATGGCGAACGTATTGAGCGCCATACCCACGATCATGGGGTGGCCGTTGAGCTTGACGATGAAAAAGCCCATCACAAACGCCATCATGCAGCCGACCAATATGGCGACCAGTATGGCAACATAGATGTTTCTTACATAATATTGCGCGAGGAAGGAGAAGAACGCGGCGGTAAGGAGCGTTCCCTCCAGCGCGATATTGAACACGCGCACCTTGGAGCATACGCACGCGCAAAGCGTGATGAGCAGCAGCGGCGTCATATAGCGCAGCGTAGAATTAAAAACGGAAGCGAAATATTCGACGGATACGGTCATTGTTCCTCCCCTCCTTCCGAAGCCTCGGCGGCTTGCTTGACGGCCTTGCGGCTGCCCCTTGTGGAAAGCAGGCGCAATAGCTTGACCGACATCAACAGCGTAATGATGCCCTCGATCATGTTGACGGCCTCCACGGGTATGTTGGTGCCGCGCTGCATGGCGCTGCCGCCCGTAGCGAGGCCGGCGAGCAATATGGAGGCGATCGCCGTGCCCGCGGGATCGAAGTTTGCCAAGAGCGCCGCCACCATGCCGCTCCACGCGTAGGCCGTGGAGAAGATCATCTGGTCGATATAGCGGTATTTGGAGCCCAGCACCTCAAACGCGCCGCCCAGACCCGCCACAACGCCCGAGAGCAGCAGCACCAGATACAGCATGCGCGTGCTGTTGATGCCGCCGTAGAGGGCGAAGCGGGGATTGAGGCCGCCCATTTTCGCCTTGTAGCCAAAGCTGGTCTTTTTGAGCAGGATGTAGATGATCACGACGCATACGATCGCCAGCACAAACCCCCAGTGGAGGTTATAGCCCTTGAAGATCTTGCCAAGCTGCGCGCCCGCTTCGATCTTGCCCGTCTGGATGGAGTTGAGATCCAGCGCCGAAGGATCCTTCACCACATAGTTGGTCAGATAGCTTGCGACGTTGTTGGCGATATAGTTGAGCATCAGGGTGGAGATGATGAAGGTGACGGAGAATTTGTCGTAGAGCCACCCCGACAATAGCGAATACAGCGCGCCGATCACGACAGCGCCCAGCATCGCGCAAATGATCTTTACGACGCCGGGGGCGGGCAGATAGTAGGCGATGAGTGCGGAAACGAGCGCGCCCAGTATCATCTGCCCCTCGCCGCCCATCGCCTCATACCCGGAGCGCCACGCGATACAAACGGCCAAGCCCCCCATGATGATGGGGGTGGCGCGGGAAAGCGTCGCGGAAAGATAAAACATGTTGCCAAACGCGCCGTTTACCATGATCTTGTAGGTCGCAAGCACGTCCTCGCCCGCAAGCAGTATGATGACGGCGCCCAACAGCAGGCTTATAAACACCGCGACCACCGGCTGCGAGAGCGTGTCCAAAGCGCCGCCCAGCGCGCGCTTCCAATCCCGTTTGTTCAAATCGTCATGCATGGTTCGCTCCTCCCAACATCAGAAGGCCAAGGCTCTTGTCGTCCATTTCGCCGCGCCTGAATTCGCCGTTGATGCGCCCCTCGAAGATCACATAGATGCGGTCGGACAGGCGCATGATCTCGCTCAATTCAGAGGAGACCAGCAGCACCCCGCCGCCCTCCGCGCGTTTTTTGAGCATTTGGTCGTGTATGAATTCCATCGCGCCAATATCGATGCCACGCGTAGGCTCACACGAGATCAACAGCGGCGCGTCCATGGACATTTCCCGCGCCACGATGAGCTTTTGCGCGTTGCCGCCGGACATTTCATGCAGCTTTTGCGCGGGGGAGGACGCCTTTACGTCGAATTTGCGGATCAAATCCGCACAGTATTGCCGCACATGGTTCCAATCGACGAAGCCCTTTTTGCTAAAGACCGCTTCGTCCTCCTTGCCCATGAGGGTGTTTTCCGCAAGCGATGCGTCGATGGCGCTGCCCCATACGAAGCGATCCTCCGAAATGTGCGACAGCCCCGCGTCGCGTATCTCGCGCACGCTCTTGTTGGTCACGTCCTTACCCTGCAAAAGCACCGTGCCGCCGTCGCAATGCCGAAGCCCCGTGACGCATTGGATAAGCTCGGACTGGCCGTTGCCGGATACGCCCGCGATCCCCACGATCTCGCCCGCGCCCACATGGAGGCTGACGGAATCGAGCAGCAGCTTGTTTTCACCCTTTAATGTAACGCCCGAAAGCTCCAATAGCTCGCGCGTGACCTCCTTGGGCGGGATGTGCCGCGCCGGGATGTGCCGCCCCACCATGAGATAGGCAAGCTCCTCCTCGTCGGTCGCGTCCTTTTTGCGCTCCGCCACGACCTTGCCGTCCCGCATGACATAGACGCGGTCGGCCACGTTCATGACCTCCTGCAGCTTGTGCGTGATGAGCACGATGCTCTTGCCCATGGCGGCAAGCTGCCGCATGGTGTCAAGAAGCCCGTCCACCTCAAGCGGCGTGAGCACCGCAGACGGCTCGTCGAATATGATGATCTGGGCGCTTTGGTAGAGTATCTTGAGTATTTCCACGCGCTGGCGAAGCCCCACGGGGCATTCGTCGATGCGCGCTTCCGGATCGATCTTGAGCATATATTGGTCGGAAAGCGCCTGCACCGTTTCGATGGTCTTTTTTTTATCGAGAAGCAGACCCTTTGTGATTTCATTTTTAAATACGATGTTTTCCGCCACCGTCATGCTTTCAAAGAGCATGAAGTGCTGCTGCACCATGCCGATGCCGGCGGCCATCGCGTCGGAGGGGTTGTGAAAGCGCACCTTTTTGCCGCGTACGAAGATCTCGCCCGAGGTGGGGCGCTCCAAGCCGTAGAGCACCTTCATGATGGTGGATTTTCCCGCGCCGTTTTCACCCACGATGGCGAGTATCTCGCCGGGATTGAGATGGATGTTCACATCGTTGTTGGCGCACAGCTCGCCATACATCTTATAGATGTGCCGCATTTCAAATACGGGAGCGTTTTGTACCTTATCCATATGTCCGTCCTTTTGCATGATAGAGTTGCCCGGCGCAGAGTATAGGCTCCGCGCCGGGTCAAGGCATGTTACATCTGGTAATCCGCTTCGGCGGGGATGGTGAGCACCAGGGTGCCCGCAATGATGTCGTCCACGGCCTTTTTGCAGGTGGCGATGACGTCGTCGGTGAGGATGTCGGTGTTGCGATATACGCCGTCATTGGTGACGTGGGTGGCGCCGATGGCGTGATCCACGAGCTTCTGCTCGGTGAGACCCGGGGTCAGGGTGCCGGCGAAGAACTGATCGATGATCCAGCCCATGGTGACGCCGGTGTTCTTGAGCTGCGCGGAGAGGATGTACGGATTATCCGGCGTGGTGGCATCGGCGTCCTGTGCGCAGGAGTAGATGTACTTGCCCTCCTTGGCGAGCTCCAACGCGGCCTGGAAGATACCCTCGTTGGCGGCGGCGGCAGCGCCGAAGATGTAGGTGCAGCCGGCGGCCTGCTGCTGCTTGGCATACTCATAGGCGATGCTGGTGTCGGTGTAGCTGTTGGTCCAGTTGAAGATGAAGTCGGCTTCGGGGTTGATGCTCTTTACGCCTTCCATGAAGCCCCAGCGATACTTCCAGGAGCCTGCGCCCTCAAAGCAGCCGATGTAGCCGTAGACCTTCTCGGTGGGGAACGCGGCGCCCGCCATCACGCCCATGATGTAGGCGGCCTGCTCCTCGTTGTACATGACGCTGGTGACGTTGTCGCTGCCCGCGTCGGTGTCGATGACGGCGTACTTGGCGGCGTCGGGATAGGTGTCCGCCATGCTCGCGGCGTACTCGGCAGCCTGCCAGCCCACGCCCACGATCAGGTTGTAGCCCTCCACGACGGAGGCTTCATAGTTGGACTGCCATTCGTCGGTATCGGCGCATTCCATGATGCTGTATTCGTAGCCGTAGGTATCGGCCTGCGCCTTGACCATGTCCACGACCTGCGTCAAAAACAGGTTGGTGCCCACGGTGTCGCAGATCACGGCGATGCGCGCGGCCTCTGCGGGCGCCTCGGCGGGAGCGG
>JAUNJX010000034.1 GCA_030533005.1 Clostridia bacterium
GGGTCGGTTTTGGCGTGGGTTTGGGCGTGGGTTCCGGCGTTTTTTCCGTTTCCGGCGTGCCAACCTTCCCATATTCTTGGAGCATGAAGCCACATATCTCGTCTACCTCCACGCGGTACCAGTCCCCCGTTTTTCCCGTAATGGTGAGTTCCTGTCCCCTTTCGTATTCCGCGATCACGTCGCATTCCGTATTGGGGCTTTCCCGCAGATTGACGGATTTGGCGTATACATATCCCGCCTCCGGCATGATCTCCTCCACGACATAGGAGGGCGTCGGCTTCGGCGTGGGCTTCGCCGTCGCTTCGGGTGTAGGCGCAGCCGTCGGCTCTGCCGTGGGCGTGGGGTCGGCCGGCGCTGCCGGCGTTTCCGCAGGCAGCATCGTCAGCGTCGCCGGGGACTGCGAAGCGTCTGTCGCCAAAGCCGTCGCCACGGGCAAAGACGCCGCTGCGGGTGCGTCGGCGGAAGCCGCCCCGCCGCCCACATCATCCGTATCCCCTTCTATGACCACATCCGTAACCGCTTCCGCTGTTCTGGCCGTCCCCGCGGACAAGGGCTGTACCGCCCCCGCCACGGCATGCGTCTGCGGCATTTGGACGTTGGCGGTAACAGCCACCGCACATCCACATGCCGGAAGCAGACAGCAAAACAAAAACAATAGAAGCAGTCGTTTTTTCATAGAATAAACTTGCTAAGATCCTCTCCGCTGTATTCCTTGGAAAGATGGTCTTTGACATAGCCCTCATCGATCACGATCTCCACGATGGGGTGGTCGCCGCCCGCGTTAAAGGAAATATCCTCCAGCAGATTTTCTACGATCGTGTGCAGCCGCCGCGCGCCGATGTTCTCCCCCGTCTCGTTGGCCTGATAGGCATAGTGCGCCAAGGCGTCGATCGCGCCGTCCGTAAAGGAAAGATGAATATCATCCGTCTCCAACAGCGCCGCGTATTGCTTGGTGATGGCGTGCTCGGGCTGGGTAAGGATGGCCTTATAATCCTCCACGCGCAGCGCGTCGAGCTTGACGAGGATGGGGAAACGCCCCTGCAATTCGGGTATCAGATCGGACACCTTGGATACATGGAACGCGCCCGCCGCGATAAAAAGGATGAAATCGGTCTTGACAGGGCCGTATTTCGTGTTGACGGTGCAGCCCTCCACGATGGGCAGTATATCGCGCTGCACGCCCTCGCGGGACACGTCAGCGCCGGAGGTGTGCTGCGCGCCCGCGATCTTATCGATCTCGTCGATGAAGATCACGCCGTCCTGTTCAGCCTTATCGACAGCCTCGCGGATGACCTCATCCATATCGATAAGCTTGTCGGATTCCTCCTGGATCAATATGCGGCGGGCTTCGCTCACCTTGACCTTGCGCCGCTTTTTACGGGGCGGAATGATGCCGCCCATCATTTCGTTGATGTTGATATCGATGCCCATGGCGATCATGGTGTCGCTGCCGGGATTGCTTTGCTCCACCTCCACCTCGATCATCTCGTTTTCCAAGCGACCCGTACGAAGCTCGGCGAGCACCTCCTGCCGTTTGGTAAAATGCGCCTGCTTTTCGCCCTCGCTCATCTCGGGCTCGGCCTGCTGCTGCCCCGCCCCCAGCAAAAGCTGCAAGGGGTTCATATTGGGCTGCTGCTGTTTGCGAATGGGCACGAGGATATCCACCAGCCGCTGTTCGGCGTTGGCTTCGGCCACAAGGCGCACCTGCGCGTGCTTTCTGTCCTTGCAAAGACGGATGGACGCCTCCACAAGATCGCGGATCATGGAATCCACGTCGCGCCCGACATAGCCGACCTCGGTGAACTTGGTCGCCTCCACCTTGCAAAGAGGAGCGTCCACCAGCTTTGCAAGCCTGCGGGCGATCTCCGTCTTGCCCACACCCGTCGGCCCCATCATGATGATGTTTTTGGGCGTGATCTCCTCGCGCAGCTCCTTGGGCAAGCGGCTGCGGCGGTAACGGTTGCGCAGCGCGATCGCCACGGCGCGCTTGGCCCCGTCCTGTCCTACGATATAGCGATCCAGTGCTTCAACGGTCTCTTTGGGCGTCATCATGCTACTCCACCTCCATCACGGTGATATTGCCGTTGGTGAAAATGCAGATATCGCCCGCTATCCTAAGCGCCTTTTCGGCGATCTCCCTCGCACTCATGTCCGTATTTTCCTTAAGCGCCTTAGCCGCCGCCAGCGCGTACATGCCGCCGGAGCCGATCGCCGCGATCCCGTCGTCCGGGTCGATGACCTCGCCCGTGCCGGAAATGATGAGCAGCTCCTCTTTATCGGCGGCGATGAGCAGCGCTTCCAGCTGCCGCATGGCCTTATCGCTTCGCCAATCCTGCGCAAGCGACACCGCGGCGCGCTTTAAGCTGCCGCTGTATTGTTCCAGCTTCCCTTCAAAGCGTTCGCAAAGCGTAAACGCGTCCGCCACGGAGCCCGCAAAGCCTACCACCACCTTATCGTGGTAGAGTCTGCGCACCTTTTTGGCGTGCGCCTTCATAATCGTTTTTTCACCCATGGTGACCTGACCGTCTCCCGCGACGGCGCATTTCCCATCCTTGCGGACGGCGATGATGGTAGTACCTTGTAGCGACATTCAGCTGCCTCCTGTTTATCATGCTTTTGTCATTGTAGCACAAACGCGGCGCTTTCGTGCCGGCTTCCCGGAAGCTTTACATTCTGTTTTCAATCGTGTCACGCATATAGGCTAACGCGCGGGCGGAGAGCGCCTCATAGCGCGCCTTCTTCCCTCTGGGCGGATTGGGCAGGGGCGAAAGTATGCCAAAGTTGATGTTCATGGGCTGAAAGCTGCCGCCGCAATATTCCGAAACATAATGCGCCAAAGCGCCCGTGGCCGTATGGTTGGTAAAGTCCACAGGCGCTTGCCCGTGCAGCTTCCGCGCAAGCTCGACGCCGGCCACAAGGCCGCTCGACGCGCTTTCGATATACCCCTCCACGCCGGTGATCTGGCCTGCAAAATAGAGATCATCCCGCATGCCACAGGCGTAATCCCAGCCGAGCTTGCCGGGCGAGGGCAAAAACGTATTGCGGTGCATCACGCCGTAGCGCATGAATTCCGCGTGCTCCAGTCCGGGTATCATGCCAAACACGCGCTTTTGCTCGCCAAACTTCAAGTTGGTTTGAAAGCCCACCATGTTGTAGAGCGTGCCCGCCGCGTCATCCTGCCTAAGCTGCACCACGGCAAAGGGCTTTCCCTCCATGCGCTCGTCCCGAAGCCCCACGGGCTTGAGCGGGCCGAACGCCAGCGTCATATCCCCTCGCTTTGCCATGACCTCCACGGGCATGCAGCCCTCGAACACCTTGAGCGTTTCAAAGGCTTTGAGCGGCACCGTCTCCGCCTCCTGCAAGGCGCGAAGAAAGCGAAAATATTCCTCGCGCGTCATGGCGCAGTTGAGATAATCGCTGCCCTCGCCGTAGCGGGAGGCGCGAAACACGCGCGTCATATCCAAGGATTCGGCGGTGACCACAGGGGCTGCCGCGTCATAAAAATGCAGCCCTTCCCCAAAGATCGCGCTGATATCGTCCAGCAGCGCGCCGTCCGTCAGCGGCCCCGTCGCCACGATGGTGGGGCCATCGGGTATGCGTTCGACCTCCGTTTCGATCACGGTGATGTTGGGATGCTTGCGTATGCGTTGTGTGACCATGGAGGAAAAGCCCGCCCTGTCCACAGCCAAGGCGCCGCCCGCGGGCACCTGCGTCTGATCGGCGCAGGCGATCACGAGGGAATGCAGCAGGCGCATTTCCTCCTTCAAAAGCCCCGGGCCGTTGGTCAAGCCCGCCGCGCGCAGGGAATTGGAGCACACCAGCTCGCAAAAATCACCGCTCTTATGCGCGGGCGAGCGGCGCTGGGGCTTCATTTCATACAGCAAAACAGAGACGCCGCGTTCAGCAAGCTGATACGCGGCTTCACACCCTGCAAGACCTGCGCCTATGACGTTTGCACAAAGGTCTTTCATTCTTCCTCATTCCCCTTCTTGGCGGGGCGCACCACGAAAGCGCATTCCTTGTTGGAGCAAATCGTATACCCGCCGTGCTGCCCGAGCTTTTGCACCATCATGGCGCCGCACTGCGGGCACTTATCCGCCGTGGGACGATCCCAGGATACAAAATCGCAATCGGGATACTTTTCGCAGCCGTAGAATACCTTGCCGCGCTTGGATTTTCGTTTGATGATCTCGGCGCCGCACTTGGGGCAGGGCACGCCGATCTTTTCGACGATGGCCTTGGTGTTGCGGCATTCGGGGAAATTGGGGCAGGCCAGGAACTTGCCGAAGCGCCCCATCTTATACACCATCATCGCACCGCACTTTTCGCACGGTATATCGGATACCTCATCCTTGATGACCACCTTTTCGATGGTCTTTTCCGCCTTTTCAATGGTCGCTTCAAAGGGCGTATAGAAATCCTGAATGACCTTGGTCCATTCCTCGTTGCCCTCCTTGACCAAGTCCAGCTTTTCTTCCATGCCGGCCGTGAACTTCACGTCCACGATGTCTTGGAAATTGTCCTTCATGATCTGCGTCACCACAAAGCCAAGCTCCGTAGGCACAAGCTGCCGCTTTTCCCGCACGACATAGCCGCGCTCGATGATGGTGGAGATGGTGGGCGAATAGGTGCTGGGTCTGCCGATACCCTTTTCCTCCATCAGCTTGACAAGCGTCGCTTCCGTATAGCGCGGTGGCGGCTGGGTGAATTTCTGTTCGCCCTCTACGCTGTTGGCACTTAACGATGCGCCCACATCCAGCTTGGGAAGCTGCGTCTCGTTCTCCTGCGCGTCATCGCGCCCTTCCGTATAGACGACCGTATAGCCGTCAAAGAGCGTGCGAAGCCCGTTTGCGCGATAGGTGCAGCCGCTCGCGTCAAAGGTGACGGTGCTCGCTTCAAACTTGGCCTCCGCCATCTGGGAGGCAAGGAAGCGCTCAAAAACAAGCTTATACAGCTTATACTGGTTGCTGTTGAGATAGGTTTTGATCTCCTGCGGCGTAAACGCCACATTGGAAGGCCGAATGGCCTCATGCGCGTCCTGCGCGTTCTTGCGCCCCGCATATACGTTGGGCTTTGCGGGGACGTATTTTTCGCCGTACTTTTCATCGATATACGCGCGCGCCTGTTCCTGCGCCTCATTCGCTATGCGCACGGAATCCGTACGGATGTAGGTGATAAGACCCGTGGTGCCGCCGGGCAGCTCGATACCCTCGTAAAGCTGCTGGGCGATAAGCATGGTAAGCTTGGTGGTAAAGCCAAGCTTGCGGGACGCCTCCTGTTGCAAGCTGCTGGTGGTAAACGGCGGCGGCGCGTGACGCACGCGCTCTCCCGTTTTGATATCCGTGATGACAAATTCGCCCTTTTTGCTGCGCGCAACGATCTCGTCCGCTTCCTGCTGCGTGTGCACATCCGTCTTTTTGCCGTCTATGCCGTAAAACTTGACGTCCAGCCCCTTGCGGCTGCCGCTAAACTTGAGGTTGGCGCCGATGGTCCAATATTCCTCCGCGACAAAGTCCATGATCTCCTTTTCGCGGTCGCACAAAATGCGCACCGCCACGGACTGCACACGACCCGCGGAGAGTCCCTTTCGCACCTTTGCCCAAAGGATAGGGCTGATCTTATAGCCCACAAGGCGATCCAGCACGCGGCGCGCCTGCTGCGCGTCCACCAGATCCATATCGATGGAGCGGGGCGTCTTGACGGATTTTTTGACCGTATTGGAGGTGATCTCATTGAATTCGATGCGGCAAAGCGATTCCGGCGCAAGCTTGAGCACCTGCGCCAAATGCCAGGATATGGCCTCGCCTTCCATATCAGGGTCGGTCGCAAGAAGGACTTTTTTTACGCCTCTTGCTTCCTTGCGGATTTTTTCCAAAACATCGCCGCGCCCGCGCAGCGTGATATACTTGGGCGCAAAATCATGCTCCACATCCACGCCGAGCTGGCTTTTGGGAAGGTCGCGCACATGGCCGTTGGATGCGATGACCTTATACTTGCTGCCCAAAAATTTGCCTATGGTTTTCGCCTTTGCCGGTGATTCTACGATTACGAGCATGTCCGCCATGCGTTTACCTCCGATAAAAAACTGCGGCGAGCACGCGCTGCATTCACAGCCTGTACATCCTCCCCGACATCTGCCTTATTATTCCCGAAAACTCCATGGCTGTCAAGATAGAATTTAACCGCGCCGCAGGAAGGGAGGTCAAAACGCACAGCTCGTCAAAGTTTCGTTCCTCCACAGACAGCAGCTTGCAGATCAGCGCCTGCTCGGCGGGCAGCGCTGCATAATCCACACTATGCACAGCCTCCGCAGTCGATTCCACGCCATATTCGCACAGCACATCCTGCGGGGAAAGCACGAGCTTGGCATAGCCGTCGCGGATAAAGCGGTTGGTGCCCGCGCTCTGCGCGTCCGTGGTGCGGCCGGGTACGGCGAACACGTCCCGCCCCTGCTCCAAGGCAAAGCCTACGGTGATGCTGGTGCCGCTCCTTTCCCCCGCCTCGATGACCACAGTCCCCTTTGCCATGCCGCTGATGATGCGGTTGCGCTGGGGAAAGTTGCTCCTTAGCGGCCGCACGCCAGGGAGGTATTCCGACACCACCGCGCCGCGCTCCACGATGCTTTGGTATTCGCTCTTGTGCCGCGCGGGGTAGATCACGTCTATGCCGCAGCCCAGCACCGCGACGGTAGGATAGTCGCTATGCGTGCCTAACGCCCCGCGCGCAGCCTCCGTATCCAAGCCATACGCAAGGCCGGAGATCACGCATGCCCCGGCGTTCGCCAGCTCCTTCCCGAACTGCTCCGCTATGCTTTTGCCGTAGGCCGTGCATTTGCGCGTGCCGATCACGGCAAGCGGCAGCCTAAGATCAGCGCGCAGCCTGCCCTTCACGAGCAGCATTTCCGGCGGGTCGTAGATCTCCTTCAAAAGCGTGGGATAATCCGCCGAAGCGCGGGAAACCGGCGTGATACCAAGGCGTTCGTAGCCTTCCAGCAACACGTCGACGCGAGACGGCGTGGCCGCCGCAAGCAGCGCCTTTTCCGCGCTCTGCGTCCTGCCGCCCGCCGTGTAGGTCAATTCTCCCGCGCGCGCCGCTTCAAATACGCTTTCGGCGCTGCCGTAGGAGGCGATGAGCGCACCCATCCTCGCGCCGCTGCCATGCAGCGCGTCGTACAGCCACGCCCTATACCGTTCTTCCGTTGATAGCTGCATAACCCTACTCCCAATACTTGCTGTCCACGCTGCGATACTGTATGGCCTCCGCCACATGCTGCGCGGCGATCTTCTCCTGCCCGTCCAAGTCCGCAATGGTGCGCGCCACCTTCAATATGCGGTGATACGCGCGGGCGCTCAGGTTCAGCATCTTAAACGCCTGCTTGAGCAACGTCTCCGCCTCCGCGTCCAATGCGCAGTATTTTTCGATCAAACGGTTGTTCATCTGGGCGTTGGAGAATATCCTGTCCTTTACAAAGCGCCTGCGCTGGAGCATGCGCGCCGCGTCCACCCGTGCGCGCACCGCGGCGGAGGATTCCGCCTTTGCCTCTCTGCTTACGATATCGTCATACTCCACCTCCGTCATCTCCACATGCAGATCAATACGGTCGAGCATGGGGCCGCTGACGCGGTTTCGATATTTTTGCACCTGCGCCATCGTGCAGCGGCACTGCGCGTGCCGGGAGCCGAAGTTGCCGCAGGGGCAGGGATTCATGGCCGCAATCAGCATGAACTGCGCGGGGTAGGTGGAGCGGAAATTGGCGCGGGTGATGGTGATCTCGCCATCCTCCAGCGGCTGGCGCAGGGATTCCAGCGCCTCCTTTTTAAATTCCGGCAGCTCGTCCAAAAACAGCGCGCCGCCATGGGCAAGGCTGACCTCGCCCGGCATGGCCTTTGACCCGCCGCCCACCAGGGATATGGAGGATGCGGAATGGTGCGGGGCGCGAAACGGGCGTTCGCTGACGATGCCGCTGCCGCGTTTGAGCATCCCGGTCACGGAATGGATCTTGGTGATCTGTATCGCTTCCTCAAAGGTGAGTTCGGGCAATATGCCCGGTATCGCGCGGGCAAGCATGGTTTTACCCGAGCCCGGCGTACCCACGAGCAGCAGATTATGCCCGCCCGCCACGGCCACCTCGGCGGCACGCTTGGCGCCCTGCTGTCCCTTGATATCCGAAAAATCCGTCTGATAGCGCACGTCCGACGCATGCCACAGCTTATGCGGGCAGGGCGTTCGCGCGAAATTGCTTTTAACCAGCGCCGCCGCGTCCGCCATATCCGTCACGGCAAAAACCTCGACGCCCTCGATATAGGCGGCCTCCTCCACGTTGTCAGCGGGCAGCACGGCTCGCGTCACGCCCTGCGCGCGGGCGCTGATGAGCATGGGCAGCACGCCCGCAACACCCCGGATATGCCCGTCCAGCGCAAGCTCCCCCACAAAGAGGCATTCGCCCGCTTTCGTTTGCGGCAGCTGCCCCGTGGCGGTCAAAAGCCCTATGGCAATAGGCAGGTCGTACATGGAGCCTTCCTTGCGCATGTCGGCGGGCGCCAAGCTTATGGTGATGCGCGCGTTGGGGTAATCAAAGCCGCTGTTCTTGATGGCGGAGCGCACACGCTCCTTGGATTCCCGCACGGACGCGTCCGGCAGGCCCACCGTTTCATAGCAGGGCAGTCCCCCTGAAACGTCCACCTCCACCTGTACGGCAAAGCCGTCTATGCCGCTGAAGCCATAGCTTGTGATCTGCGAGAGCATACGCGTCCCTCCACCGTGTTATTTCTGCGTTTTTTCCTTTGCTTCCTGTGCTTCCTGTGCCTGCGCTTGCACGGGCGCTTCCCCCGCGGCGTTTGCCGCGCCCGCACCTTTTTCCCCGTCGGTTTGTGCAGCGGGTTCTTGCCCGGGGTCTTTTTTGAACACAAAGAGTTTATTGCCCGTAAAATTCACGATCAGAGAAGCGGGCGTGGCGATCATCTTGCACCAGAAATCGCTTTGGATATGAAAGAGGTTGTGTCCTGCCCACAATACGCCCAGCGATACGCCCAAGGATACGAGGTTGACGAGGAGAAAGCGCCCGAATTCGTCCGCTGTATGCTTCCTTTCGCGCGAAAACGTCCAGAGCGAATTCAACAGATAGCTGTTACCCACGCCAAACGCATAGCCTATGACCTGCGCGAGCATATAATGCAGCCCGACGATGCACATGATGGAATACACCACGAAATCCACGATGGTGTTCAATACGCCCACCACGTTGAACTTCAAAAATTGCAGCAAGCTGCGGTAACGCTCCAATTGGTTTTTCTTCATCTTATTTGCTCCTTAATAGCCTAAAAACGTCCAGCTCGGCAGCCATTCCAAGGCATGGATATACTTCGTAGAAACCATCGTCCCGCTTATGACCGGATAGAACAGCAAAAACAGCGCCGCGCACACGCCCAGCCACATCCATTTGAGGTACGGCCTTTGCAGCCGCGTTTCCATGTCGCGCACCAGATACACGGTGCACAGGATGATAAAGGGCACCATGGGAAAATAGTGATAGGTAAAGGTACAGCGCGGCACCAGCACCCATGGCAAATAGTTTGCCGCAGCGCCTATGAGCAGCACCGTCATACCCTTTTCGCACGGTATCTTATCGCGCAAAAGCTGCACGAGCAGCGCCACCGTGCCGGCGGAGCACACCCACCATACCGCGGGATTGCCAAACGCGGATATCGTGCCCGCGCGCATGCCGCTTGCGTCATTGCCCACATAATACCATGTGGGGCGTATGTCCAGCGGCCACTGCCACCACGCGGACTGGTACGGGTGCGTCGCCGTAAGGCCGCTGTGATAGTTGAACATGAATTTCTGCAAATTCCATATGCCCTTGAGATCGTATTGCGCTTCGCTCAGGCAGTAGGGCAGATAGCTCAAAAGATAGATCGTCACGGGCACGAGGATGTAGAACAAGCAGCACCAAAGCAGCGTCTTTATCGTATAGCGCCAAAAACGCCCGCCCAGCTCCCGCTGCGCCGCGTCGGCGGAAGCGAGCAGCACGCGGCTTTCCTTATAACGTTCTACTAGATAGATCAGCAATATCACCGCCAGGCCGCCGCCCGCATAGATGCAGGTCCATTTGCTCGCAGCCCCCATCCCAAAGAACAGACCCGCCAAGCCCAGCGGCTTGAGCGTTTTTTTAAGCCCGTCGCGGAAAAAGTCCGTGCAGAAGTATTGATACATAAAATCATACATCAAGAGGATAAAGAATACGGCGTACACGTCGATGGTGGCGATGCGCGTCTGCGTAAAGTGCATGAAATCGCAGGCAAACAGCGCCGAAGCAAGAAACGCATAGTCGCTCCTTTTAAACAAGCGCTTGGCAAACGCATAGAGAATAGGCAGCATGGCGATCCCCAGCAGCGCGCCCGCGATGCGCCAGCCGAACGGATTCATGCCAAACACCGCCACGCCCAGCATGATGAGCATCTTGCCAAGCGGCGGATGGGAATTTTCATAAGGGGTCAGGCCGTGCAAATGCTCATAGGCCGTGCGGCCATGGTAAAGCTCATCAAAATACATGCCGTTGAGATGCGAGGGCGCGTCCGGCACGGTATCCTGTTCGTCCGTCAGCGCCGGCGCGTCCACGGAGGTGATCTTCACCGGCTGATCCGCCGCGTCCCTTACCGCGATCTCATTGATCCATATGCGTCCCGCCGTCACGGCAAGCGTGAGCGAATCCGTCTGGGATTGCACCGGCAGCTTGACCCAGCGGAACATATCGTCAAAGGTCTGGTCATAGGTCGCTGCGACGCCCGCGCCCGTCAAGGCGGCTACGGAGCCTTCGCTGATGCCGCCGAATATCCAGACCTCCTTCACCTGCGTCCAATCCTCCAAGGAGATCGTGACCGTTTGGTCGGGGTACGCGCGCCACGCGCTCTCCGGCGCCTTGAGAGAGCCGAGGTTCCAAAGCGCCACGATGGCGTAAACCATCGTCAGGCCAAAGCAAAGAAGCCTGTCCTTGTTGGTAAAAAGCTTGCCCTGCGGAAGCTCCTCCAATGACGCCACAGGCACGGCTGAAGCCGTTTGTACAGGCGCCTGCTCCGTAAAAGCAGGGACGTGGCCGTTTTGAAACGCGCGATCGTACAGCACATAGCTGAAATATCCCCAGCCGCCCACGTTAAGAAGGGAGCCTATAAACACAAGCGTATCGTATTGCAAGCCCCGCCCGACCGGGTGATCGATGATCACAAAGGCGCCCAGGGCGTTTAGCAGCAGGGAGACGGACAGCCACGCATACACGGTGTAGAGCCGCTTATCCTTGGTTTGGATAAACGCCATCAGCGCGAAAAGCAGCGCGGGATACAGGTATCTCTCGTGCATATAATGGCCGAGCATAAAGATGGAGCAGAACAGGTAGGCCGCGCACAGCCACAGCATCCCCTCCCGCTTGCGCGCGCGAAGATACACGAACACGCTGACCGCCACAGACACAAGAATAAAAAACGTGCCCCACGCTTTATAGGAAAACAGGAAGGGCGTATCCGTCACGCTCCTCCAATTGCCGCCCAAAAGCGCCATGAGGTTGTACGCTTCAATGCTGGCGTAAGGATAGGAGGTGGCGGTGGAAAAATACTTGTTGAGCAGCCACCCCGCCTCCTGCGTGGACCGAAAGGGCAGCGCGAGCAGGAAGATCAGACCCAACGCCGCAGCCACCGCGGCAAGTGTCTTGTATGCGTCCTTTTTGGTTTTGATGTTCGCAAAATAGGCGGCGGCCAGCAGCGGCCCCAGCATGAGCGCCTGCGGCTTTGCGGCGATCGCCAAACCGTATACAGCACCCGCCAAAATACGCTTGTCCTGCAAAAAGAGCCATATGCTCAACGCCATAAGCAGCGTGAGCACGGAATCGATCTGCCCCCAGCCGCCCGAAATATAGGCGATAACGGGATTGAAGGCCACCAGCGCGCAAAGCCAAAGCGCGGTATGCGCGCGAACCCGCTTTTCCGCCGCACGGTATACAAAATAGGCGCTCAAAAGATCGCAGAGTATCGCGGGCATCTTGGTTAAGATCACATATCCGTCCGAAGCGAAGCTAAGACCCAGCAGCTTTGCCAAGCCGCTCGTAAAGCCCAAAACATGCATATAGCCCGGCGGATAATCCGCGAACATGCCGGAGGTGTAAAAGGCACCGTACCCGTTTTGCACAAGCGCGTTGCCCCACGACATGAAGCACTGGATATCCGTAGGATGCCCGTAGACGAGCAGGGAGAGCGCAATGCGCAGCACAAACGCCCCCGCAAGCAGCAGGAACAGATCGTATTTCCCAGGCTTATGCTCTATTTCTTTTCTTTGGATCACAACGCGGCCGACAAGCACCGCCGCAAAAGCCGAAACCAGCGTGGATAGGATGATAGCGCCCAGATACGGCACCTTGCCCGCCACGACGGGTTCCTCAGCCTCGACACGCTGGGCAAAAAAGTCCACCGCCGCGGGCGTATCGGCCGCCTCATAGAAAGTAAAATCCTTGAACCATGCCGTGCCCGCAGAAAGCTCGCCATAGCCGCCGACGCGCACGCATACCGTAAGCTCCGTCTGATCCTGACCCGTGCGACCCGTCAGCTCTATCCTTTGCCAATCCCATGTGCCTACTAGCGGTGCAGACGCCGCCAGCGTATCCGTCACGGAGACGTTCGCGCCCCTTCCCCGCACCACATCCTCCGTTTTTACCAAACAGGAGAGCGTGTAGCAGGTGTTTTCCTTGACATGCAGCGTATAGCAAAAGCGCGCGTCGTTATCGACATAGTTGCGGATGCAGACCGCCTGTTGCGCCTCGTCATAAAACACGGCATACTCGTCCGTACCCTCATACCACGCTTCATCGACCCAGCCGACGGGCAAGGCGGCGCGGCCGGTAAAATCCCAAGGGGTAAGCAGATTTTCCGCCGCCATGGACGCGGCGGGCAGCAACAGGGATACGATCAGCAGGGCGAGAGCCAAAGCGCGTCTTCGCATAGCAACCTCACAGGAGAAAAATGAGAAAGGACTTTTCCTTTCTTTTTATCATACCATACTATCATACCACATTTTGCCATAAGGATAAGCAGGAATATGAAATATTTACACGCATGCCCCAATCAGGCCGTAAAGGCGGCCGGGATATGCGTAACGTCCCCCGTCGCCAAATCCACCTCCGCCACGTCAAAGCGCACAGGCGCATCAAACGCGTTATGCTGCTGCAAATAGCCCTGCGCCGCCCGTATGATATGCTGCTGCTTTGTGCGGTTCACAGCCTCGCGCCCCAGTATCGCCCCCTGCCCCGTGCGCGCCTTGACCTCCACAAACACCAGCGTGCCGCCGTCGCGCATCACAAGGTCGATTTCATACCGCCCCATGCGATAGTTCTTCTCCAAAAGTTCGCAGCCCCTGCCCTCAAGATATGCGCACGCGATAGCCTCGCCTTTGCTGCCGGCCGTTTTCGTGCTCATACGCGTTTCTCCGTGAAATGCCCTATAAAGCTGTTGCGGTGAATCGGACAGGGTCCGAATTCCCGAAGCGCCGCGATATGCGCAGCCGTCCCGTAGCCCTTGTTTTGGGCAAAGCCGTATTGCGGATACAACGCGTCCATTTCCGCCATGTATCGATCCCTTGTGACCTTGGCGATGATGGAGGCCGCCGCGATCAGGTAGGACAGCGCATCGCCGTGCACGATGGCGCGCTGTTCTGCGGGGATATCCAAGCCCGTCACCGCGTCCACCAGCACCAGTGCGGGCGGCTGCGCCATCGCGGCATACGCCCGCTTGAAGGCAAGCCTAGTAGCGTTGAGGATATTCAGCTCGTCGATCTCCCTTGGCGAAGCCTCGCCCACGCCAAAGCAAAGCGCCGTTTCGCAAAGCAGTGGGAAAAGCTTTTCCCGCCTGCTTTCCGAAAGCTTCTTGGAATCCTTTACATATTCGAGCAACGGTTCTTCCGGCATCACCACGCAGGCCGTCACCACAGGCCCCGATAGCGGCCCGCGACCCACCTCATCCATGCCGCCTGCGTATATGCCCTGCGCCCAAAGGCCGCGCTCGATCTGCGTTATGCTGTATAAGCGTTCCGCTTCACTTGGCTTCATCCGGCGTCTCCAGGCTCACGCGCGCGATCTTGCAGCCGCGATACTCATCCAGCACCGCGCGCGCCGCGCGCTCGGTATCAAGCTCGTGGCCGGGCAGTATAAAGCCCCGGCTTTCGCAGACGGCGTTTAGCAGCGTTTCCGGCATCATGCCGGGCTCGCACGCCTTGTAGCGGGCAGACACAGCCTCCGGCACGATGCGCATAAGGTCGTACAGCAGCAGTGCTGCAAGCTGCTCCACATCCATGATGTCGTCCTTGATGGAGCCGATATACGCCAAATGCCGCGCCAACGTTTCATCCTCAAGCTTGGGCCACAAAAGACCCGGCGTGTCCATCACCTCAAGATAATCCGACACCTTGACCCACTGCTTGCCCTTGGTGACGCCCGGCCTATCCCCCACCTGCGCGCGGTTGCTGCCCGCAAGGCGGTTGATAAAGGTGGACTTGCCGACGTTGGGGATGCCCACGATCATGGCGCGAACGGTCTTGGTCACGCCCTTTTTGCGATATCGCTCCACGACGGGCGCGGCCGCCCGCTCGATGAGCGCCACGGCCTCTTTCTTTTTGCCGGCGTTGGTGGATACGATCTCCATGGCGGTGATGTGCTGCGCGCGATAGTAAGCGATCCACGCCTTGGTCTTTTCCGCCTCCGCGAGATCGCTTTTATTGAGCAGGATCACCCGCTCCTTGCCCCCAAAGAGCTCGTCAAAATCCGGGTTGCGGGTGGCGAGCGGGGCGCGCGCATCCACAAGCTCCACCACCACGTCGATCAGCTTTAAATTTTCCGTGAGCATGCGGCGCGCCTTGGCCATATGCCCGGGATACCATTGAATCAGCAAAAAGGCTCCCTCCCTGTTTGAAAAAAGGGCACCGGTCGCCCGATGCCCCTTTTTGCTGTTTTGTTATTTCTCCGTTCTTTCCACGATGCGTTCCACGACCTTGGCCGCCTTACCGACGCGATCACGCAGGTAATACAGCTTGGCGCGGCGAACCTTACCGTGGCGAACCAGCTCGATGCGGCCGATGCGGGGGCTGTTGTAGGGGAAAGTCCTCTCAACGCCTACGCCATAGGACACGCGGCGCACGGTGAAGCTTTCGCGGATGCCGCCGCCCTGCATCTTGATGACGACGCCTTCAAAGTTCTGCAACCTTTCGCGCGTACCTTCAATAACCTTGACGAATACGCGGACGGTGTCGCCGATCTCCAGCTTGGGCAAATCGGTACGAAGCTGTTCTTTTTCGAGTTCCTTGATGATGTTGGACATTTGTTTTCTCCTCTTACTTCACGGACGTTCGTACAGGCATAAATCTCTGACCCGCAGTGGACCACCCGCTGTCACAAAGGGCATTATAACACAGGCATTTTTTGATTGCAACGCCTATTTTTCAGTATTTTCCAAGCTTTTAAGGAACGCCCTGTCCTTTTTGTCAAGCGTCACGCCCGCCATAAGCTCGGGGCGCACGGCGATGGTTTTTTGCATCGCCTGCTCCCGCCGCCAGCGCGCGATCAGGGCGTGGTTGCCGTTTAAGAGCACCTCCGGCACCGCCATGCCGCGAAATTCTGCGGGGCGGGTATACTGGGGATACTCCAAGAGGCCATCCGAAAAGGATTCGTCGCCCGCGGATTCGTCGCTTCCCAATACGCCCGGGATAAAGCGGGACAGGCAGTCGATGAGCACCATGGCGGGCAGCTCGCCGCCGGTAAGGATATAGTCGCCTATGGAAAGCTCCTGATCCATCGCCTGCATCACGCGCTCGTCGATGCCCTCGTAATGGCCGCACAGCAGCAGCAGCCTGTCCGCTTCGGAAAGCGCCTGCGCCGTTTGCGTGGTAAGCGTACGCCCACGCGGCGTAAGGCAAATGCGCAGCGCCTCATGCGCAGGATCCACTTCGTCAAGGCATGCGTAGATGGGCTGTGCCATCATTACCATGCCCGCGCCCCCGCCAAAGGGATAGTCGTCCGTGTTCTTATGCTTGGAGGCGGAATAATCGCGTATGTTGTGCAGATGAAAATCCAGGATGCCGTTTTCGCATGCGCGACCCAGCATGCTCGTGTGCAGGACGTTCTCGAACATCTCCGGAAACAGGGTGAGTATATCAATCCTCATACAGCCCCACCTCCGCAAGCACGTCCGCGTCCAATACGATGCGCTGATGCGCCACATCCACTTCCCGCAGCAGCTTTTTGATGGCCGGGATCATGAGCGTGCCCTTATCCGGCCGCCGCAGCACATACACATCGTTCGCGCCCGTTTCCAGCACGTCCGTAAGCGTGCCGCAGGCGTTGCCCGCTGTATCCGTCACCGTACAGCCGATCAGATCCTTCACGAACCAGCGCCCGGCAGGCAGCTTCGCAGCGTGCGCCCGATCCACGCAAAGATAGACGCCGCGAAGCTTTTGGGCTTCCTCGCATGTATGGCATGTGGAAAGGCGCAAAAAGACCGCGTCGGGCTGCACGCTGATTTCCGAAGCCGTCACGGGCAAAAAGTCCGAGCCCTGTTCCAAATACGCTTCGGACAGGGCTTTAAAACGTTTTACATCATCCGTTAGCGGCAGAAGCTTAAGCGCGCCCGTTACGCCATGGGGACGAACGATTTGGCCGATGCGGAAATAATCCACCTCAGTCGTTCTCCTTCACCCGCGCTTTTCGCTCATCTTCTTCGAGTATCTCGACGATGTACTTCTTATTTTCCTTGATGGACGCGGCCTTGACCACCGTGCGGATGGCCTTAGCGATACGTCCCTGCTTGCCGATCACCTTGCCCATATCCTCGGGCGCTACGGACAGCTCGACGATGGTCGCGTGGTCGCCCTCACGGGACGTTACCTGCACGGCGTCCGGGTTGTCCACCAGATTGACGGCAATGTATTTGACCAGTTCAACCATGGCCGCCACCGGTTACTGGATCGCGCCGGACTTTTTGAGCAGCGCGCGAACGGTATCGGTAGGCTGGGCGCCGTTCTTCATCCATGTGGCTGCCTTCTCGTTGTCCACGTTGATCTCAGCGGGATTGGAGAGGGGGTTGTAGTAGCCGATTTCCTCGACGAAAGCACCGCCGCGGGGCGCGCGGGAATCCGCAACCACGATACGATAGAAAGGAGCCTTCTTGGCGCCCATGCGGCGCAGTCTGATCTTAAGCATTTTGTTTTTTTCCTCCGTTTATTCTTTGCTTCTTTTGTATTTATCGAAAACGGAAACTCCGTAATCGCCCTGTTAAAACGGGAGCTTAAAGCCCCTCTTGCCCTTTTTGAATTTGCCGCCCGTCATTTGCTTCATCATCTTGCGGGACGCTTCAAACTGATTGAGCAGCCGATTGACCTCCTGAATGCTCGTGCCGCTGCCGCGCGCAATGCGTTTTCTGCGGCTGGCATTTAGGATATCCGGCTTTGCACGCTCCCGCGGCGTCATGGAGCGGATGATGGCAAGCGTGCGTGCGGTCTGCTTTTCGTCGATCTCCAAGCTGCCCGCCTTTTGCGCGTCCATGCCCGGTATCATGGCAAGCAGATCCTGCATGGAGCCCATGCTCTGCATCTGCTCGTACTGTTCCATGAAATCCTCTAGCGTAAAGCTGTCGGTCTTGATCTTGCCCGCAAGCTCCACGGCCTTCTTTTCGTCAAAGGCGGTCTGCGCCTTTTCGATGAGGGTCAGCACGTCGCCCATGCCAAGTATGCGAGAGGCCATGCGGTCAGGATGGAAGGGTTCGATATCCGTCAGCTTTTCGCCCACACCCGCGAACTTGATGGGCTTGCCCGTGACGGCCTTTGCCGAAAGCGCCGCGCCGCCGCGCGTGTCGCCGTCCAGCTTTGTGATGATGATGCCTGTGATCTCCAGCGCCTCGTTAAAGGCCTTTGCGACATTCACGGCGTCCTGCCCCGTCATGGCGTCCACGACCAAGAGCACCTCCGCGGGATCGACAGCCGCGCGCACCTCGGTGATCTCCTGCATCATGGCCTCGTCGATGTGCAGCCGGCCCGCCGTATCGATGATGACCAGATCCTTTAAATTCCGCTGCGCGTATTCGATGGACAGCTTCGCCGTTTCCACAGGATCCGCCGTGCCCCGCTCAAAAACGGGCACGCCCACCTTCTCGCCCACCACCTGCAGCTGCGTGATCGCCGCCGGGCGATACACGTCGCACGCGACCAGCAAAGGCGACTTGCCGTATTGCTTGGCAAGGTGCGCCGCAAGCTTCGCGGCCATCGTGGTTTTGCCGGCGCCCTGTAAGCCCGCAAGCAGGATAACGGCAGGGGACTTGGAGCCAAAGGAAACCTTTGCGTTGACGCCGCCCATGAGCGCCGTCATTTCCTCGTTGACGATCTTGATGACCTGCTGGGAGGGCGTGAGGCTTTCAAGCACTTCGCTGCCCACAGCCCGCGCCGTCACGTCGTTGATGAAGCCCTTGACCACCGTAAAGCTGACGTCAGCCTCAAGCAGCGCAAGCTTGACCTCGCGCATGGCCTCCTTTACGTCCTTTTCATTGAGCTTGCCCTTGCCGGACAGCTTTTTGAACACGCTTTGCAGTTTTCCGGAAAGCCCCTCAAACGCCATGGCCGCCCTCACTTATCTCGATCAATGCATCCAGCCTTTTGCCTATCGTATCCTTATCCAGCGACGAAAGCTCCTCGCGCAGCGCGCGTAACCCACGGTGGATGGACAACAGCCCCAGCTTGCTTTCCATATCGTAAAGCTGCGCTTCGCCCCGCAATAGAGCGTCCCGCACGCCTTGGCGGGAAATGCCCTCCATCTGCGCGATCTCGGAAAGCGAGCAGTCCTCGTTGGCGGTCTGTTCCAGCGCCGTGCGCTGCCGCGCCGTCAAAAACGCGCCGTAAAGATCCAGCAGATACCCCAGTTCCACATGCTTTTCCATGACCCGTTCCTCGCCGGTGTAAAGGTCAAAAGCTTTACACGCTCGTTCTATTATATGCGCTTCATCAAAAAAGTCAAGCCGCAATTTGCGGCCTGACCCGAAAAAACATTGATGGATCAAGCATTTCATCTGCTTTTGAGATACTTATTCGCCTGTATGACGGTCCAAAGGTTGCAAACGCCATCCAGAAACAGAAATACGCCCGCGCAGATGATCATGGCGTTGGCGCTGCTGAAAGGATCAAACAGCATAAAAACGCCCACAGCCAGCAGCACGCACATGCCGGTCAAATACCCCTTCCAGCCGCTTAGCCCCGCCCTTTTGAGCTGCAGGCAATAGAATATCTTCACCACGCTGTCGGTAATGACAAATATGCCCAATAAGGCCACGAGTATCGTCATGATGGCGTTGGCGCGCAGGATGATGAGCAGACCCAGCAGACCCGCGATGATGCCAAGGAGCAAATCGCCGCCCATCAGCTCCCGTTCGGGGCTCGTAAAATAGACGAACAGGCGGATCACCCCATAGAGCGCCGTCATTGCGCCCAACGCGTAGCAGGCGATGCTGCGGGATGCGTCCGGCCAGATGATCATGACAAGACCCAGCAGAATGTAAAAAGCAGAAATGCCCAGCAGCGAGTTTCTCATTCCATTTTTCATACATGGCGCTCCTTTGCTTGTATTGCTTGTATTGTAGCATATACCGCCCTATCCTGCACAGCGTTAATGGAAAAAGTTTACATTAAGAGCTTACGAAACGACAGGAGCTTACGAAACGACGCGCCGCCTCACATCAGCGGCGCAAACAAACGCAGTATCTCCTGCCACAGCCGGCCGGCCAAGGTGCGCGCGCAATCCTTTTGCGTCATTCGCTCGCAAAGCTCCAAGGTCGTAAGGAAATCGCTCGTCGCGTCCGCCACGGCGGCGCTGTTATAGAGCACCACGCCACACTCAAAATGCTGATACAGACTCCTGTAGTCAAGGTTGCTGGAGCCAACCACGGCGATCTTGTCGTCGCTGACGCAAAGCTTGGCGTGTATAAAGCCCGGCGTGTATTCGTAGACCTTTACCCCGGCCTTCAAAAGCTGTTCGTAAAAAGAGCGCGTGGTTTGGTGCACCAGCGGATGATCCGGTATGCGCGGCACGATGATACGCACGTCCACGCCCGCCTTGGCCGCCATGGACATGGCGCGAAGCATGGTGTCGTCCACGATCAGATAGGGAGATTCGATATAGACATAGGAGCGTGCGCTCTGGATGACGTGCAGATACAGGTTTTCGCCCACGCGCTCCTCCAAGAGCGGATTGTCCGCATAGGGCTGCACATACCCGTCCGAGGGCGTAGCGCAGGGCGCGTCCTGCCAGGGGCAAAGCTTGTTGATCTCGTTGGTGGTCGCGTCGCCGCTTCGTATTTGCAGGCTGATGAGCGTCAGGCACCACGCGGCCTCCCCCCGCACGCAGAGCATGGTATCCTTCCAGTGGCCGTGCTTGGCGATGGCATTGATGTATTCGTCCGCCAGATTGCAGCCGCCCGTAAAGGCCACCTTGCCGTCTATGGAAATGATCTTCCTGTGATCCCGCTGGTTTTGGGTAAAGGCCAGTATAGGGCGGAAGGGATTGAACACCTGCGCCTTGATGCCGTATTGCGCCAAGGTATTGCAGTAATCGCGGGGCAACGTTAGAAAGCAGCCCACATCGTCATAAATAAGCTGCACATCCACGCCGGCGGCCGCCTTGCGCTTGAGTATGTCCAAGACGCTATCCCACATCAAGCCCTCCTCGATGATGAACATCTCGATGTGGATATAGCGTTCGGCCTTTTCAAGCTCGATAAGCAGCGCTGTAAAAAACGCCTCGCCCGGAGAAAGATAGGTACATTCGCTGTGCGCGTACACGGGAAAATGGCAATGCCCTTCCAGATACCGCATCAGCGGCAGGTACGCGTGCCCCTCCTCCTCCAGCATAGGCAGCACGGACAGGTCGGGGAAAAACAGCGGCCCAAAGGTCTCCTCGGAGCGCCCCACCATCCTGCGCAGATTTTTTTTGCCGTACTGGAAGGTATAGAATAAGTAAAACAGCCCGCCGAACACGGGTACGATCAAAATCAAAAACACCCATGAAAGCTTGGCCGTGGGGTCGCCATCCTTGCCTACGATATAGAGCGCAACAAAAATGCTGACGATGGTAAGCGCATTATGCAGTATGGCGGAAACGCCGGACGTGCTGCGCACAAAATACAAGATGGCGCCGATCTGCAAAAGCAGCAGCAGAATCACGCTCGCGCGCTTGCGCACCAGCGCCTTTCGCCATGCCTTCTTGGTTCTGGGCAGGCCGTTTTTAATTTTATCTTCCAGTCGTTGCTTGTTTTCCATGCCCTTATTGTACGCAAAAAAAGCCGGTTAAGCAAGTCCGGCATGCGATAAGGCAAGACCCTGCGCCGGGATCGTGCGCTGTCGCCATCGATTGTCACCCATTTTTATCTTTCTGGGTTGACGTAACATTTCCTTCATGCTACACTGTATGCGCATTAAAAAACAAGTTTTTGAGGTTTTTCGAGGTTTTTCATGAAGCTGCAAACCAAGGATATGATCCGCATCGCGCTTTTCGCCGCGCTTCTATGCCTGTGCGCGTATATCTGCATCCCCGCCGCCGTTCCCTTCACCATGCAGACCTTTGCCATCTTTCTCACCCTCGCCGTGTTGGGCGGCAAGCATGGCACGATCGCCATCGCGGTCTACATCCTGCTGGGTGCTGTGGGGCTTCCCGTGTTCACGGGCGGCAGGGGCGGCGTCTTTGCCCTCGCGGGACCGACCGGCGGCTATATCACCGGCTTTATCCTGATGGGTCTTTGCTACCGGCTTTTGACCGCGCGCTTGGGCAGCGGCGCCGCCGCCACCGTTTTTGCGCTGGTGTTGGGTCTGTTGGTCTGCTATGCTTTCGGCACCGTCTGGTTCATGCTGCTCTATATCCGCGCGGCGCAGCCCATTACGCTGGGCGCGGCGCTCGGTATGTGCGTGCTGCCCTTTCTATTGCCGGATGCTGTCAAGCTTGCGCTCGCCATGCTGCTCGCCAAGCGTCTCAAACCACTCGCAAGGTGATCTCGCCTGTGTGCAGCGTCCTTTCGCTGCCATCCGCGTGGCGGACAACCAGTCCGCCCGTTTCGTCTATATCCACAGCCACGGCCTGCCGCGCGATACCGTTCTCCGTATAGGTAACGGCCTTGCCCAGCACCATGGAATGCGCCTTATAAAAAGCGATGTCGCTCGCGTCCCCCAAATGCGCGCTGGCTCGGAGCAGCTCGTCGGTGATGGCAGCCGCCATGCGGTTGCGCGTCACGCCGGAAGTAAAAAGCGACGTTGCACGTTGGCGTACCTCCGCCGGAAAATCCGCCGTGCTGACGTTGACGCCAATGCCCACGATAACGCTTTGCGCCCTGCCCGTTTCAAAGTCCGACACGGCCTCCGTCAGGATGCCGCATAGCTTTTTATCGTCCAGATACACATCGTTGACCCATTTGATAGAAAGCCTCCGACCCGTTAATCGCTCCACCGCCCGCACCACCGCCACGGACGCGGCTGTGGTGATATGCACGGCATCCGCAAGCGAGCGCGCCCAAGGGAGTATCAGGGTCATATACAGACCCGTGCCCTTGGGGGAATAGAAGGCGCGCCCCATACGGCCGCGCCCGCCCGTCTGCTCCTCGGCTAAAAGCAGCGCCGCGTGGTCAAGGCCGTTTGCAAGCAGGCGTTTTGCTTCGTTGTTGGTGGAATCGACGCAGGCATACACCCGTACGTCCAGATCCTTGTGTGCGTCATCCAGGCACGCGATGATATCGTCTGCCTGTAACACATCGCTGTCGGATCTGAGCCTGTAGCCGCGATTCGTCGCCGATTCGATCCTGTGCCCCTCCGCCTGCAGCTTATGAACAGCCTTCCAAACGGCGTTGCGGGATATGCCAAGCGTTTCCGCAAGCTTTTGCCCCGAAACGTCCTCGCCCCTGTTGGCCTTCAATATATCCAATATGTCGTCTTTGCTGTTATGTCCCATCGCAGCGCCTCCATGGCGCGTTTGGCCGCGTGTTACGCCTTACGCACATCCACCGCGCCGCAATCCCGGCAGGTGACGGTGACGTATGCGCCGTTTGGCTCCACCGCGACATTGGTCGATTTGCAGCTAAAGCAGTAGGGCTTGCGCGGATCAGGCTTGGCAATATCCACCACCACGGCGCCGCCGGAAACGGCCTCCAACTCCTTATCGCTGATGCTATTGTTTTTTTC
>JAUNJX010000035.1 GCA_030533005.1 Clostridia bacterium
CGCAGGCGCAAAGCGCCCTGCAATCCCGCATAGCCGCGCTGGAAGCGCGGCGCGGGCAGAGCGGCGTCAGCGACGCGGAGCTGCAGGCTATCGTGCAGCAGATCGCCGCGCGCGTGCGCGCGCAGGTGCTGCGCGAGCTGCAAAGGCAGGACGCGAGGCCGCTGGAAAACGGCACCACGGGACGCGCGCCCGCCAGCATCCGCGAAACGCTTCCCAGCGAGTGGAGCCGTGAGGAGCGCGAGCGCATCGGGCGCGCGGCGCTCCGCGGCAAAAAGCACACCATCAGCAACTGACGCCACAGGCGAAAGAAAGGACAGGCTATGTATCCGATCAAAATGAATCTACAGCTCTTTGCGACCCAGACCACCGCGCTCAACGCTGCCGGCAACAGCACCGAGGCGGAAATCAAGACCTATTATGAAAACCGCTTGGTGGACTATGCGGAGCCGGAGCTCGTGCACGACCAGTTCGGCGACAGCTACCCCATCCCCGCGCGCGGCGGCAAAACCATCGAATTCCGCAGGTTTTCGCCGCTCTCCAAGGCGCTTACCCCCATCACCGAGGGCGTGACACCGTCGGGCAACAAGCTCAACGTCGATACCGTTACGGCAAGCATCGACCAGTACGGCGATTTCGTGGAGCTTTCCGACCTCTTGGACATGACCGCCGTGGACCCGGTGGTGGAGCAGACCACCAAGCTCTTGGCCAGTCAGGCGGGCAGAACGCTCGACACCATCACCCGCGAGGTGCTCTGCGGCGGCACGCAGGTGCTCTACGCGCCCTATGTCAATGGCAGCACCGTCACGGAGGTGGAGGAGCGCGATGAGCTTAGCGCAAGCTGCAAGCTGACCCCCGACCTTATTTTCAAGGCGGCGGCGCAGCTCAAGGCCATGAACGCCAAGCCCGTGGACGACAGCTTTGTCGCCATCATCCACCCCTACGCCGCCTACGACCTGATGCGCAGCGACGAATGGATCGAGGTGCACAAGTATGAGCCCGCGCACATCTATTTCGGCGAGATCGGCCGCATCGGCGGCGTGCGCTTTGTAGAGACCACCGAGGCCAAGATCATCGCGCCCGCCGCCATCGTGGGCAGCGCCAACAAGCTGACGCTCAAGACGGCGCTCGATGCTACCGGCTCCACCACCATCGCCGTGAAGGAGGCCATCTCCGCCACCGACGCGACGGCCGCCAATGCCGCCATCGGCAGCGGCGTCACCATCTATGTCGGCGGCAAGCAGGCCACCATGACCGCCGTAACGGCGGGTGCGGCGGGCAGCGCCACGCTGACCGTCTCCAGCGCCGTCAAATCCGTGGCGGCGGATTCCCTCATCTGCGGCGGCGGCGCGGGCGCGGACGGCTCCGCGGTTTTCTGCACGCTGCTGCTGGGCGCCAACGCCTACGGCAGAACCGAGATCGAGGGCGGCGGCCTGACCTCCATCATCAAGCAGCGCGGCTCCTCCGGCACCGCCGATCCCTTGGATCAGCGCAGCACCGTGGGCTGGAAGGCTACCAAGGGTACGGAGCGGCTGGTGGAGGAATACATGCTGCGCATCGAGAGCGGCTGCTCGTATTCGGCAACGGCTACTTCAAACTAAAGCGCTCCGCTTATCTGCAAGAGCTTATGGCTCTTGCAGATGATCACAATTTGCAACTGTTCGCTTCGCTCGCGGTCGTTGCAAATTGCAGGGAAGGCCTTGCTGCGCAAGGCTTTCCGAATCTGACGCACATGTCGTCAGATTCGGTTGAAAGCCTCCGGGGGCTTCGGCCCCCGAACCCCCCCGTATATATGGCACGACAGAAAGGAATTTGCATAGATGAGCACCAAAAACACACAGACCCCGGAGGAACAGTATCACGCGATGGTGGCGGCGCTTCGCGCTGCGCGCCCCGAGAAGGAGACCGTCAAGCTCTTTAAGGATAACGGCCGCTATAAAGGCGACATGCTGGTATCCGTCAACGGCAGGCGCTTCCTTTTGCAGCGCGGCATGGAGGTAGAGGTACCCTACGCCATCGCGCGCGTCATCGAGCGCTCCGCCCGCCAGGACGAGCAGGCGGCCATGCTCGTCTCCCGCCTTGCCAACGAAGCGAGGTTCGCCTGATGACCGCCGCGCAGGCCATCGCGCTTTGCGACGCGCTGCAGCCCAACGATTATGCCGAAGCCATCAAGCTTAGCTGGCTTACGACGCTGGAGGCCTCCCTCTATCAAGAGATCATCGCATGGCATGCGGACGCGCCCGCACGCCCCGCCGCGTGCGCGCCGGACACCGTGCTGCAGGCAGGCGAACCCTATTCCAGCCTTTACGCGGATTATCTCGCCGCCATGATGCACATGCAGGACGGGGAATATGAGCGCTATACCAACGCCATGCTCCGCTACAACAGCGCGTACTGCGCGTTCGCCGGCTACTATAACCGCACCCATGCGCCCGCTAAAGCGCGGAACGTGCATTACTAAGGAGGTCTGTCATGCTTTTGCCCCGTATGAAGGCCACGCCCCGCAAGCAGCTCTCGCTAACCGCCTTTGGCGGCTACCGGCACGACCACCTTGCGGGCGCCGACCAGTTTTTCGACATGCAAAATCTCTCCAGCGACCGCTTCCCCCTGCTCGGCACGCGAAAGCCGCGCGGACTTTGCGCCACGCTCCAGCACCCTAACGGGCTATGTGCAAAAAACGCGCTTTGCTACGTTGACGGCACGACCCTTTATTATGACGGCACGGCCGTGGGCGCGGTCAGCAACACGCCCAAGCAGTTTGTCACGCTGGGCAGCTCCATCCTTATATGGCCGGACAAGCTTCGCTATGACACGGCGCAGGGCGCTCTTACGCCGCTTGGCGCAAGCTTTAAAAGCACCGGAAGCGTCACCTTCTCCATGTGCAATCTGCAGGGCGAGGTCTACAGCGGCTATACCGTTGCCGCCATGCCGCCCGACAATCCCGACGGCGGCGATCTTTGGCTGGACACGCAGGATATGCCGCATACGCTCAAGCGCTACTCCGCCGCCACCGGCCTATGGATCAGCGTCAGCGCCACCTACATCCGCATCGGCTGCACGGGCATCGGCGCAAGGTTCAGCGATTACGACGGCGTGCGCATCTCGGGCTGCACCTCCGCCGCGCTCAACACCAGCGCCCTTCTCTACGCCGTAAGCGCCAACTACGTCCTCATCGCGGGCACGCTGGACGCGGCGTTTTCCCAAACGACCCCCTTGACCATTGCCCGGGAAATACCCGATTTCGATTACCTGTGCGAAAAGGACAACCGCGTGTGGGGCTGCTCCAACGCCCGCCGGGAGATCGCCTGCTGCAAGCTGGGCGACCCCACGAACTGGGCCTGCTACATGGGCATCAGCACGGACAGCTACGCCGTGAGCGTGGGAAGCGGCGGCGATTTTACAGCCTGCTGCGCCTACAACGGCAACGTCCTGTTCTTCAAGGAGGACAGGCTTTTAAAGCTCCTTGGCACGAAGCCCGAAAACTTCCAGCTCAACGCCGCCCTTTGCTACGGCGTGCAGCAGGGCTCGCACCAAAGCCTTGCCACGGCGGGCGGCCTGCTGTTCTATCAGTCGGGCTGCGGCGTGTGCGCCTACGGCGGCGCCCTGCCCGAGCTTGCGGGCGCGCCGCTTGGCGGGAGGTTCCGCAACGCCGTAGGCGGCGGCTGGGACGACAAATACTATGTGAGCATGCAGGACGACGCGGGCGGCTGGCATCTTTTCGCCTACGATACGCGCTACGGCATATGGCACCGTGAGGACGACGCGCACGCCTTGGCCTTCGCGCCGCTTTCCGGCGATCTATACATGCTGCTTGCAAACGGCAAGCTGCTTTCGCTTTCCGGCAGCGGCACGGCGGAGGACACGCTTTCGTGGAAGGCGGAAACGGGCGAGCTGATCGACAGCGCCCACGCGCGGCCGCAAAAGCTGATCCTGCGCCTTGAGATGGCCTTGGGCGCAAGCCTTTGCGTACAGCTCTCCTATGACGGCGACGACTTTTTGGACGCGGCCTATGTAAGCGTCACGCGCAAACGCCCCGTGGTGCTGCCGCTGCGGCTGCGCCGCTGCGATTCGCTGCGCCTGCGCCTTTCGGGCACGGGTGAGGCAACGCTGCACGCGCTGACGCTGCAGCTTGAAGAAGGGAGCGTGTGATATGCCCGCGCTCAACATCACCCTGCCGGATATATCCGGCACGGATTTCTCCGACGCCAAACAGATCAAGGCGCTCAAGGATTACATGTATATGCTCAACGAGCAGCTTTCCTATACGCTTTCGCATCTGGACGCGGAGAATCTAAGCGATTCCGTCACAAAAAGCATCAGCGCGAGCGTCAAGAAAAGCGAGGAGGCGATAGAGGGGGTGGAGGATTGCCGTTCCTCCATCCAGCAGACCAAGGAAAGCATCAGCTCGAAGGTCGCAAAGGGTACTATCATCAGCGAGATCAATCAAAGCGCCGAGCAGGTGAAGATCAAGGCCGGAAAGATCGCCTTAGAGGGCGTGGTCACCGCCAACAGCGGCTTTAAGATCAACCTCGACGGCAGCATGGAGGCGACGGCGGGCAGCCTTGGCGCTTTTTCCGCCGACGCGGACGGCAACCTCGCGGGCGCTGCGAGCTTACAGGTGGGCGGCGTGACATTATCCGGCAACCACGCGGCGGGGCTTCGCATCACGGCGGACAACCTCGATTACACCTACGGACAGCCTGCGGGCAGCAGCGCGGCCTACATGCTGGGTATCACCGACACGGGGGAATTGTGCCTGTTCGATCTCTATATCCAAGACGGGCAGCTACAGATCGCCACGCCCGGCAGCGTCCCGCAGACGGATGCAGCGGACGTCATCCTCATCACCACCGCCGGAAACGGCCTGAAAAAGCGCCAGTCGCCCAGCACCGCTTCCGCCAGTCTGGGCGCCTGTTCTACCGGCGAACGCTACGGCTGGACGCAGGTGGTGCTGGACGCGCAGGACTACGAGTGGTACAAATGCGAAAGTCAATTCACCTACGACGGCAGCACCAGCAAATACGTTGAAACCGCCGTGACCCCGTTTTACGCGCGGCAATACAGCAACGGCAACGCACAAAAGTATTTTGACGTTACCACCGTCAATCGATAAAGGAGCAAAGTATGCGATACACCATCCAAAAAGGCGATACGCTAAGCGCGTTAGCCAAACGCTTCCGCACCACTGTGGACGCGCTTGCCAAGCGCAACGGCATCAAGGACATCAACAGAATCTATGCGGGCGACGCCCTCGACCTTCCCGACGCAACCGCCGCAATCACGCCCGCACCGACGCAGCCGCGCTGGGGCGCGCCCGACGCGGGCAGCACAGGCGTTGCGCCTATCCGCAGCATAAGCGCCGCGCCCGCCATCAAGCCCTACAAGAGCGCCTATGCAGACCGCATCGAGGCGATACTCAAATCCATGGAGGAGCGCCCGGATTTCACCTACGATTACAGCGACGATCCGCTCTACCACAACTATAAGGACAGCTACACCCAAGGCGGCAGGCTGGCGATGCTGGATACCATGGGCGACGCCGCGGCGCTCACGGGCGGCTATGGCTCGAGCTACGGCCAAAGCGTGGGGCAGCAGACCTATCAGGGTTATATGACGGCGCTGGCAGATCAGGTTCCTACACTCGCCGCCGCAGCATATGATAAATACAGACAGGAAGGCGACGCGATGCTTGACACGCTAAACGGCTACAACGCGCTGGAACAGGCGGACTACGCCCGCTACCGCGACGAGGTGGAGGACGCGGCAGCCGAACGCGAGCTTGCCTACCGGCAGTATCGGGACGAGCGCGACGACGAGCTTGAACGCTACCTGGCGGAGCTGGACGCGCGGCAAAAGCAGCAGGAGCTTGCCTACAAAGAGGCGCAGGCTGCGCTTTCCCGGCAGGATAAAAAGGAGGCCGCCGCCAAGCCGAAAAAGAGCGGCGCCGCGTCCGCCTCATCCGATGAAGGCGACAAGATCTACGCGCTGTTCTCCACCATGACCGCGCGGGAGGCGGCCTCCATGCTCCTCGACCGCCCCAGCGTCGCCTACATCCAGTCGGTGCTGGGCGAGGACGGCTATGAAGAACTCAAGCGCCTTTACGGCGCAAAGAACTAGATGAGGACATTGCTATGGCACAACGACTTTTGAAGATCGCATCCCCCATGCTCTACGGTGCGGACGTGCGGCAGGCGCAGGAGCGCCTGCACGCCTTCGGCTTTGACGCGGGGCGTGCCGACGGCATCTACGGCCCGCAAACGCTCGCGGCGGTCAAGGCGTTTCAGCGCCGCTACGGCTTAACCGCGGACGGTATCGTAGGGCCGCTGACGTGGGCTGCCTTGCTCGCCCCCACGCCCACGCAGACGCAGGCGCGGGAGGACGCGCAAAGCGGCGCGCTCAAGGAGGATTTTCTGCGCTTCCTCAAGGCGCAGCTCGGGCATATCTATGTCTGGGGCGGGCAGGGGGAGACCGTCGCCGATCCCGCGTGGATCTACCGCAAGGAGACCACCGCCTACAACGGCGCGCGCGCGGCGGCGCTGTATAAAAAGCGCAGGGAGGAGGGGCTTGACCCCATCCGGGCCTATGATTGTTCGGGGCTCATCATGCGCTTTTTAGAGGATCGATCACTGGTAAGCTACGACCATTCCTCCCGCGCGCTGTTTGCAAAGTGCAGCCTTCTAAGCCGGGCGCAGCTGCAGCCCTGCGATCTCGTGTTCCGCCACAACGGGGTGCAGATCTACCATGTGGGCGTATATGCGGGCGACGGGCAGGTCATCGAGGCGAAGGGACGCGACGACGGCGTGGTCATGCGCGACATAGACGCGAGCGGCACGCGCTACTGGAACCGCTATGGGCGCCTGTCCTATTTGGAGGGCTGAGCCTATGGACGCGATGACGGAAATGCTGACCCGGATCGAGACAAAGCTGGACGTCGCCATCTCTCAGCTTAGCGACCATGAGGCGCGCCTTCGCCATTTGGAGGGCAAGGCGGGCCGCAAATGGGAGGGCTTTCTTGCCGATCTTTGCAAGCTGACGCTGGCGGCCGTACTGGGCTTTCTCTTTGCGGGGCTAAACCTATAAAAACTCGAATCTACGACGGAGGTATACCATGATGAACGAATTTTTTACCTGGAGCATGCTTGGCACCTACGCGGGCGCGGTGCTTGCGACCACGCTGACCACGCAGCTTTTAAAGGGGATCCCCCTTTTTGACAAGCTCCCCACGCGGGTGTTTTCCTATTTTGTCGCCGTGCTGCTGCTGCTTGCGGCGGCGGCCTTTACAGAGGGGCTGACCTTCTCCGCCGCAGCCCTTTCTCTGATCAACGCCGTAGTCGTGGCGCTTGCCGCAAACGGCGCGTTTGACGCGGTGCAGTGCACGGGCGAATATTGCAAGACCCATTTCGGCGGAGGAGAATAATGGAGGAGACATGAAAAAAAGGTTCCTATGGCTTGGCGTAGCGGTATTGCTGCTCTTTAGCGCCGCCACCGCGCTCGCCTGTCCCCGCGGGCATGACTGCCCCGTACCCTCGGACGGGCGTTTCCCTCCCGTCTGCCGCCTCTGTCCCGTTTTTATTCCGGTGACCCCGCCTGCGCCCATCCGGACGCTGCCCGTAATCGACGTGCCGGACGTTCCCGCAACGGGTACGCCCGCACTGCTGGGCGCAAGCCTTCTCGCATGTGGCGTCGTCGCGTGGATCGCGCGCAAGCAGTAAAGGGAAAAATAGAGCAAAACGCAAAAAAGCGGCCCATTTGGGTCGCTTTTTCGCCTGTCGAAGAACCGTAATGGGGGGCGGGGGCTGACCCCCGGAGGGCTTATTCGCCCGTGTCGGGTTTGCCGGCGCGGGCGCGCGTAAATCCGAAGGATTTCGGCCTTTGCCATTTGCGACGCCCGTGCGCGATCCGCGAACGGGCGCAAATGGAAAAAAACTCGCCCCGGGTCGAATGACACGGGGCGAAAGCGCTACTGCGCTTCGATCAGCCCACCCTCGGCAACGGGCAGCGTAAGATGCAATATGGTATCCGTGATGGTCTCCTCGCTCATGCCGGGAATGCGCTTGGTGGCGGCGGCCATGCGCTTGATATAGGCGGTGGGGGAATAGCCGATCAATTGCAGCAGCATGTTGGTGCTTTCGGCCACGGTGGGGGATTCGTGGAAGGTCAGGCGGATGGCGTTGCCCGAAATATCAAACTGTATCATGCGGGTAAAGGGCGTTTCGATAAAGCAGGCCACCACGAACAGGCGGATATCGCCGTCCTCCTCCAGCTTCCAGAAAAGGCGCGCGCCCACCAGCTGCTCCTCCCCGCGAAGATACGCGCGCCCCGGCATATAGTCCGGCATGGCGCGCAGCGTATTGCGCTGATACCCTTCATAAAGATCCATGCACAGCGCGTCGCCTTCTCTAAAAAAGCGCACCATGTCCATGCCCAGCGTGAAATTGCCGTGCACGGCCTGCAGGCTTTGGGGGAACAGGCCGCCCGTGTTGCTTTCAAGCCTGTATTCCCGGCCGTCCAGCAACCCGAGTATTTTATGGTATACGGCGGGATCGCTGGCTTCCGAAAAGCCCGCGGGCAGCACGGGCGCAAAGTGGAGGGACGCGGTATAGGCGCAGAGGCGCTCACGCAGCACGGGGTCGTCCTGCAAGGGCGCGTCCTCCGCCACCCAGAAGCTTGCGCGCAGCAGCTCCATGATGCTGCCCTCGGCAAACAGCTGCGGGCTGCCGCTGAATATCGTCACCACCGCGTCCAGCGCGGGCAGGACGATCACATACTGGCCGAACGCGCCGTTGAACTGGTACGCGTCCCGCCCGTTCATCCATATCTGGAAGCCGTAGCCGTCCTTGCTTTCGCCGTTGGGCGTTTCGATCTGCTTGGCGGTCGCCATTTCCACCCATTCGCGGCTCACGATGCGCTTGCCCTTCCATTCGCCCTTGTTAAGATAAAGCTGGCCAAGCTTGGCGCAATCCTCCAGCGTCAGGCTCAAGCCCCAGCCGCCCTTCTCCACGCTTTGCGGGCACACCTCCCAGTCGTAACGGGTGATGCCAAGCGGCGCGTACAGGCGGGGGGCAAGGTATTCCGTAAGCGTAAGGCCGGTCTTGCGGCGCAAAATCGCCGCAAGCACATAGGTGTTGAGGGAGTTATACTCAAACGCCGAGCCCGGCTCGAACTTGGGCACGGATTCAAGGAACATCCGAAGCCAGCTGTCGTCCAGCACCGACCCCACCTCATTGAAGCGGTTGCCGCTGCTCATGGTCAAAAGATGCCGCACGGTCAGGGTCTTGTGCTGCTTTTGCATGGCGGGCGTGACGATGTCGGAGAATACGTCCACCACGCGCTCGTCCAAGGTGAGCACGCCCTCGTCGATGGCGATGCCCACAGCCGTGCCCACGACACTTTTGCTCATGGAAAAGAGCATGTTCGGCACATCCGCCTTGTAGGGCGACCAATACCCCTCCGCGATCACATGGCCGTGGCGCAGCACCATGCACGCGTGCAGGCCAAGGGACGCGGGCTGCGCGCTAAGCTCCCGAAACAGCCGCTCCATGGCGGCGGAGCTCATGCCCATGCGCTCGGGTGTGCTGCGCGGCAGCGGCTCGAGCACGGGGGCGGGGAGCGCCGGCTGCTTTTGCAGCGCATACCCGTAGGACGGCACGTCCTTGAGGTCGTGCTTCAAAAATTTCACCATCAGATCCACGCTGCGCATTTGCAGATTGATATCCATACGCCTCTACCTTTCCGATAAGACAAATCGGGGGATTGCGCTTGCACGCAACCCCCGTCCTGTTCGCTTTTTGTTTTATACGCCCTGCGGTTCCGGCTGCATCTGCGGCTCTGCGGGGATGCCCTGCCCGCTCACGTCCAGATAGAACGAGGCGGTAGCCGCCTGCATGTAGGGATTGACCCAAAGCATGCCTATACCCAGCGTCAGCAGCCCTACGAACACCCAGCCGATGAAGCTCAAGTGCAGGCAGAACAGCCGCCATTTGTTGCCCGCCATCATGGCCTTGCTGCGATTGACCGCCTCGCGGATGCCCACGTTGGGATCCTGCCCCATGATGTAGGGCGCCATAGCGTAACGGTACGCCGCGATGATGCCGGGGATGATAAAGAGCAGCGTCCATAACGCCGTAAACAGCGACATGTACAGGCGCAGACCGAGTGCCTTAAGGAAGATCTTAAAGCGGGAGAACAGCACGTCAAAGCCCGGCTCCCGGTTGGTGCAAAGGTCGATGTAGTACGCGTTATGGCCAAGCTCCACCGCGCCGCCGATGACATAGAGGACGAGCGCGATGATCATAACCACGCCCACGATCGCGGTAACGGTCGCAACCATAGCGGGATTTTCCTGCATGAGCTGCACAAGGCTGTCCACAGCCGACTGCGTGGAATCCACAGCGCCCTGCGATCCGGCGGTATAGCCGCTTGCAGCGCCGCTGCCGCCGCCCGCGGTGGAACCGCCGCTGCCGCCGCTGTTGCCGCCAAGCAGGCACGCCACAAACGTGACGAGTATGCTAAGCCCCCAGTGACCCTTTAGCTTATTGCGGGCTATGCCGCGATATTCCTTGCTGGTAAACATGTTGATACCCCCTAGTAAAAATTAGACGCGACGCTTATTTATGGCAGTCGCAATCGTCGCCGCACTCACCGCAGCAGCAGTGATCGTCCATCTCGGCCAAGCGCTTTTCGGCGATCTCGGTCAACACGTCCATCAGCGCGTCATCGGGCGGGAGGAATTCTTCGTAATCCTCCTCCTCGTTGGCTTCCACCTTCATGATGTAGACCTCAAGCTCCTGCTCCTCATCGGCCTCATCATCGGGCAGCTCGGTCAAAATCGCATATTCTGCGCCGTCATGCTCGAAATAATCGATAACGTCCAGCTCAAAATCATTGCCGTCATCGTCGGTAAACACAACAAAATCTCTTTCTTCTTCCATTTGGGAATACCTGCCTTTCTTTGCAGCTTTGTCCTTTGATGGTATTGTACACGATTCGCTTCCCCATTGCAACCGCGCTTTTAGCGTTCCCCGGCGGCGGCGGGATGATGCGGCTTGTGCGCCGCGTTTTTTCGTGTTACCATACAAATACCATCACAAATACCATCACAAGAGGAAGGAATCCTGTACGCCATGACCTTCAAGGATCGTTTCGGCCAGAAGCTGCCCGCCGCCGCGCTGGAGGCGGAATACAAGGCGGCGGAAAAGAAATTCTCCGTGCGTCTGGGGGACGCGCACCTGTTCATACGCCGGCTGTTTCGCACGGACTGCCTGCCCTTTTCCTCCATCGTGGAAATTTGCTTTGAGGATGAGCGCGTGGACTGCCCCACCAGCGAATTCCCCTTTGAGGGCAACATCTTTCGCCTCTACTTCACGACCGACGCGCCCACGCCCTGCAAGGTGGAGGTGGATTCCGCCGTCAAGGCGGAGCGCATCCGCGACGCGGTAAGCGCGCGTGCGCCGCAGGCCAAGGTGATTAAACGCATCATCAACGCGTAACGCTTCGCTTATCGCCCTCACCGTACAGAAGGTGAATTGCCGCATAGCGGCAAGAGAAGCCACCCTGGGTGCGCCGCCTCGGGCGGTTGAACGTCAAGGGGTTGCGACCCCTTAACAATCCCCAAAGAGGTTTTTTCGTTAGCCTGCTTATCTATTTGTTTATACGAGCAAAGCGTGATTTGTTAGAACCATTTTCCACAAAAAATGCGTCCGCACGAACGGACGCTTTTTTGACCTTGAATGACCTTGGCCGAATCTATAAAATATTGCAAAATGCGAAAGCGGCGACACGCGCACCGCTGCGCACCCGTACAGATCGTCAATATCCACGATCATATCCGCCGTTTGGGGGATCATATACGCGCGGCTGTCCGGAAGGATGAAGAACTGCGCGTCGCCGAGCGTCACGGGCGCAAGCTCCGCCGGCGCGTATTGCACATAGGCGTTTTCGCTTAAGAAATACCCGTTGATGTAGACGTTGCCCGCGTCCATCTCGACGGTCTCGCCCGGCAGGCCGATGATGCGACCCAGATATACGCCGTCCGCGCGCTTGACCGCGTAAATATCGCCCCTGCGCGGGGTAACGGCGTATTTTTTGAGCGCGTCAAAGAGCACCACATCGCCCGCGCGCAGCGTCGGCGCCATGCCCTCGTCCGCGATCTGCACGCCTTTAAGCCATACGCCGAACACGAGCAGTATCACGATCGCCGCAACGGCGAGCGTCCACAAAAGGCTCATGCGCCTGAGCCTGCCGTATTCCCACGCGTTTTCCTCAACCCGCCCCATGCGCTAGATATCCCGCCACGCGCGAAACGGCCACATCACAAAATGCGCCTGCCCCACCACGCGCTCATAGGGGATCGCCCCCACGGACGGGGCGCGGCTGTCCTTGCTGACGTTGCGGTTGTCCCCCACGACAAAGATGCTGTTTTCGGGCACCGTATAGGGCGCCATGTCGTTATAGATGAAATCGTCCCAATAGGCGCTCTCGTCCAGCGGCACGCCGTTGATGTAGAGAACACCCCATCGCACCTCCACCGTCTCTCCCGGCAGGCCGATCACCCGCTTTACGCAGGTATCCTTCTCATCGGGGTAGAAGCAGATGATGACCTGCCCGCGTTCGGGGTGGTCAAACCAGTAGCTCACCTTTTCCACAAAAAGCCGTTCGCTGTTCAAAAGCGTGGGCACCATGGAATCCCCCTCCACGCGATACGGCTCAAATATGAATAGCCGAATGGATAAGGCGATGAGCACGACCGTCAAAAGGTAAAGAAAGAAGTCCAGATTCGCCCTTTTGTTGAAGGCCTTGTCCTTTTTATGGAATTCCTCCTGCCGTTTCAGGAATTCGTTGCGCTCCTTGGCGCTTAGGTTGTCCTTTTGCTTCATGCTTCGTTTTCCTCTGTACGGATGATTTTTTTTGCGCGCTTGACGAATTCCAAGCGATCCAGCATCACGATGCGCCCGCATTGCAGGCACTTGATCTTCACGTCCGCGCCCGTGCGGATGATCTGCCAGTCGTTGCCGCCGCAGGCGTGCGGCTTGCGCATCACCACGCGGTCGCCCAGGGCAAAGACGTCTATCATGCTTCTCCTCTTTCTATATCGGCCATGTAACCATCGTCAAAGGCCGAATAGCCTTTGACGATAAGGCGGCAGCCTATATCGGCCATGTGGCCTCTTGCAGCCACGCGAGCGCCTCGCCTTCAAAATAGGGGGAAAGCGCCTCGTATACCCGCTTGTGGTAGGCGTTGAGCGCGTCGATCTCCTCGCGGCTCAACATATCCGTCTCCACCGCCGCGCGCTCCAGCGGCACGAGCGTGAGCGTCTCAAAGGAGAGGAAGCGCCCATACGGCGTATCGGCGTCGGCCTTGCACAAAAGCAGGTTTTCCAGACGCACGCCATGGCTGTTTTCGCAATACACGCCCGGTTCGTCGCTCACGACCATGCCGGGGGCAAACACGAAGCTTTCGCTGCTGTTGCGTATGCGCACGGGATCCTCGTGGACGCCCAGCAAATACCCTACGCCATGCCCCGTGCCGTGGCGGTAGTCAAGCCCCTCGCGCCACATGGGCGCGCGCGCGAGCACGTCCAGCTGCGCGCCCCGCGTGCCCGCGGGGAAGCGCGCCGTCATCAGCGAGAGCATGCCCTTTAGCGTGAGCGTATAATGCCGCTTTTCCTCCGGCGTCAGCGGCCCCATGACGATGGTGCGGGTCACGTCCGTCGTGCCCTCATAGTATTGCCCGCCGGAATCCACAAGCAGCAGACCCCGGTTCTCTATTTTCGCGTCCGCGCCCTTCGCGGCGCGATAGTGCACGATGGCCGCGTTTTTGCCATAGCCGCAGATGGTGTCAAAGGACAGCCCCAAGCACCCCTCCGTTTGCAAACGCAGCGCGTCCAGCCTATCCGCCGCCTCCGCCTCGCGCCAGGCCGCGCCGTTTTTCTTCACCTCATAGATAAAGCGCGTGAGCGCCGCGCCATCCTTGACATGCGCTTGATGCAGGTTTTCGATCTGCACGGCGTTGCGGATGGATTTTCTAAGCCCGATCGCGTCCTTGACGTCCAGCACCAGCGCGTTCTGGGTAAGCACCTCCCAGAGCGCAAAGTTGACCTTGCTTTCGCTCAATACCGCCGTGACGCCCTGCCCGTAGCGGCAGGCAAAGCCGTACGCCCCCTCGTAGGGGCGGAATTCCACGCCCAGCGCCTCCAAAGCGGCGCTTGTCGCCTCGTCGCGCTTGGACGCGTCCATGCAAAGGCACACGCGCTCCTTTTCCACAAAGCAAAAGCAAAGCGGCACGGGGGTGTGCGGCAGGTCGCCGCCGCGCAGGTTTAAAAGCCACGCGATATCCTCGCAGCCGGAGAGCACCCACACGTCCGCCGCGTGCTTTTCCATCTCGCGCCTGAGCCATAGAAGCTTATCCTTCGCGCTCTCGCCCGCGTAGCGTTCGTCCAGGAGCCACGCCTTTTCTGCGGGCAGCGCGGGACGATCCGGCCAAAGCCCGTCAAAGAGCGTCGGATCGTGCCTGATCTCCATATCCTTATCCGTAAACGCCTGCCGCAGCTCCTTGACGGCCGCCGCGTCCATGGTGCGCCCGTCCAGCGCCACCACGGCGGCGTCAGGCAGTGTGTCGTGCAAAAAATCCTTGATCGTGGGCACGCCGCGCACGCCAATGCGCATAAGCTCTATGCCGCTGCCCTTTAGCTGCGCTTCGGCCTGCAAAAAATAGCGCCCGTCCGTCCAAAGGTACGCGCCCGCCTGTGTTACCACGAGCGTGCCCGCCGAGCCGTCAAAGCCCGTAAGGTATTCCCGAAGGCGAAAATGGGGGCTTACATATTCCGAGCCGTGATAATCCGAGGTGGGTACGATACACGCGTCCGCGCCCCGTTCCCTAAGCGCTGCGCGCAGCGCCGAGAGCCTTTGAGGAATCGTTTGCATATTCGTCTCCTATGGTTTGATAAGGTCGATCGCAACGCCCTTTTCCTGCGCGCGGCGCAGCGTGTACGCCGTCCCGCCGGGCTTGCCGTCGTATACGGCGATCATGCGATCGCTTCTGGATACGATATAATCGTTTCGCAAGAGGTAAAAGCGCCGCCCCGGCCGCTGGGACGCTTCATATACGCTGTCGCAGCGGGGCAGCAGCGAAAGGTAGAGCGCCCTGTCTGATTCGCGCCAGCGCGCGCAGGAATTCGGAAAGGGCAGCGCCGCCTCCAGCGTGACGCCGTATTCCCGCGCAAGGGAAAGCACCGCGTCCGCAAACAGAAGGTCGCTCCCCTCGGCAAAGCCGCTGATAAAGCGAGTACAGCCCGCGTCGATGGCGCGGATGCACGCCCGCCGCAGCCTTTCCTGCAGGCGCGCCACCGCCGCCCCATCCTCGCGCGAAAAGGGCAGCTTTTCATAGCGATAGCCCGTAAAACCGCAGACAGCCATTTACAAAAGCGTTTTAAGGCCGCGCGCCAGCTGATCGCCGCAGGAGGTCACATTGTTGCCGCAGCGAATGCCCGTAAGCTTATCCACGATATCCTGCGCCCGCATGCCCTCGCAAAGTATCCCAAGCGCCTTCAAATTGCCGTTGCAGCCGCCGGTATAGCGGAGGTTATGCACAACGCCGTCCTCCATATCCAGATCGATCTGCCGCGAGCAGGTATTCTGCGGATAAAAGGTGTAATGGTGCATCAAAGCTCGATTTCTCCTTCATATACATATTCGGCGGGGCCGGTCATGAAGCACACGCCGTCCTCCTGCCGTATCGTAAGCGCGCCCAAGGTAAGGCGCACCTGCACTTCGTCGTCCACAAGCCCCTCGCGCATGGCCGCCGCAGCAGACGCCGTAGCGCCCGTGCCGCAGCAGAGCGTTTCGCCGCAGCCGCGTTCCCACACCCGCATGAGGATGTTCTTTCGATCCAGCACCTTGATGAAATCCACGTTGGTGCCTTGGGGGAAGGGCTCCGCCCATTCGAGCTTCGCGCCCGTTTGCATATGCCGCCTGTCCGTCGGATCCTCCACCGGCACCACCGCATGCGGCACGCCCGTGTCGAGCGGCCAGTAGAACACCTGCTCGCCGTCGATGGCGGTAGAGCACACGCCGTCGCTCAAAAACACCGGCCTGCCCATTTCGATGGTCACCCGCGCGACGACGCCGTTTTCCATATCGCAGTGCGCGTCGCGTATGCCGGACGGCGTTTCGATCTTCATATCCGGCGTTTTCACGATCCCCGCTTCATAGACGTATTTGGCAAAGCAGCGGATGCCGTTGCCGCACATGCCCGCCTCGCTCCCGTCGCTGTTGATGATCTGCATGCGCACGTCCGCCGTTTGCGAGGGGTGAACGAGAATGAGGCCGTCCGCGCCTATGCCGGTGCGGCGGTCGCAAAGCCTTTTTGCAAGCGCCGGCAGCGCGACGCCCGCGGGCATATCCGTGACCATGACAAAATCGTTGCCAAGGCCGTGCATCTTCTTAAATCGCATCTTCATGTGCGCATTATACCATATCCTTTCTTATCGCACTATATCAAGCGTGTGAACTTTTTCTCCACCGACTGTACAAACGCCGCCTTTTACGTTATATTACTTTTGTATGGTTATGCAATGATGGAGGCATATAAGGCATATATGGCGCGTTTCTATTTTATCGTGAACCCCGTTGCGGGCGGCGGGCGCACCCTTTCCGCCTTTGAGAAGGTACAGCAGGCGTTGAACGAAAGGGAGATCGACTACGCTGTCGCCTACACGCCCGGCCCCTTTACGGCAACAGAACTTGCCAGGGATGCGCTCGATAACGGCGAACGCTGCATCGTCGCCGTGGGCGGCGACGGCACCATGAACGAGGTGGCGGCGGCCTTGATCGGCAGCGACGCGACGATGGGCATGCTCCCCTTTGGCACGGGCAACGACCTTGCGCGCGTGCTCGGCCTCCCCACGGAGCCCATGGCGGCGCTATCCGTGCTCTTAAAAGGGCAAACGCGCCTGATGGATACGGGTCGCGCCAACGAACGCGTCTTTTTGAACGTCGCGGGCATAGGCTTTGACGTGGATGGTTTGCTTGCAACGCTCAAGTACAAGCATCGCTTTCGCGGCATGTTCCCTTATATGCTGGGCATTTTTGATGCGCTTACGCACATGCGCACGCTGCATATGACCTTTGAAGCAAACGGCGAAACCTTCCGGGAGGACACGCTGCTCATGGGCGTGGGCAACGGCCAGTATTTCGGCGGCGGCATGCGCGCCGTACCTACGGCCGACCCCTTTGACGGGCTTTTTGACGTATACATCGTCCGCAAGGTGGGGATATTTCGCTTTTTGACGCTGCTGCCCAGCTTTGTCAAGGGCAAGCACGCACAAAAGGCTTGCGTGCGGCATTTCCGCACAACCGACATCCGCATATCCTGCCCGGAGGACTGCATGCTGGATATCGACGGCGAGGTGACAGAGCATACCCCCGCGCGCTTTACGCTGCTGCCCGCCTCCCTCCGCTTACTTTGCACCGATCGCGCGGGAGATTGACCTTTATTTTATGGCAAGACGACGGCGCTTTACGGCGCGAAACAAAAAAAGAACCATATTGCGGCTTGCGCTCGTGCTGCTCGTTCCGCTGCTTCTGGCGGGCGGCGTGTACGGCGTGATCCAGCTTTTCAAGGGCGGCGGGCATAAGGCCACCCTGAAGGAAGCGCCCTTTTCCGCGTCCGATATCTATACCTATACGGGGACGGGCTTCCTTTATTACAAGGACGGCAAGCTATCCTTCCAGCACGACACGGACAAAAAGAGCAACTATACGCTTTCCGTATCCTCTGCGGCGACGGCGCTTCGCCTGTCGGCGGGCGCGAAGCTAAGCGCCTTGTACAACGACACCTCCGTGCTCATCACGGGCGCGGATGCGCCCATCACGCTCAACGGCACGGTGCAAAAGGTGATCTGCGGCAGCGACCATCTTGCCGTGTTCGTCTTAGGCGACGCGGGCGGATCGCTGCAGGTGTTTGACGCAAAGGGCGCGCAGACGGACAGCATGGACTTTTCGGCGGGCGTTCTGCTGGATTTTGGCATCGACACCACGGCCGCCGAAACGCTTTGGACGCTGACGCTGGACAATTCCGGCAGCATACCCGTTTCCACCATCACCACCTACAACCTCGCGCAGAGCGTCACGGACGGCTTGATGAGCGTGCAGAACGAGCTTCTTGAGGATGTGGTGTTCTCCACCTCCAGCATCTTTTCCGTGGGCACCTGCCACATCATCCGCTACAACCGCGCGGGCAACGCGGAGGTTTACCGGGAGCTTGTGTACGGCTGGCGGGTCACGGATTATTCCCCCGCCTCGCCGCCCGTGTTTTTGCTGGAGGAGCGCGCGGATTCCGGCTTTTCGCGCATCCGCCTCTATGCCCTGCAGGAGGGGGAGCTGCCGGCTGAAAGAATCGCGTCGGTGCAGCTGCCGGACGACGCGCTGGGCGCGCACCTGTTCAACGGAAAGCTCGCCATCTTTACGCCCGCGCGCGTGCTTTTCTATGACGCCGGCGGCACGGCGCTCTCCTCCCTTGATTTTGAGGAGCCGGTGACGGCGGCCGCCAAGCTTTCCGAAAGCAAGGCGCTGCTCCAATGCGGCGAACGCTGCTTCGTGCTGGATATCAAGTAGGAGGGAGTTAAGGCTATGAACCTTTTGGATTACGCGGTGCTGGGCGTGTTCGTCCTGTTTTTGCTGCTGGGCTTCTACAAGGGGTTTTTGAACACCCTCTTTTCCATCTGTGCCTTCATTCTTTGCTGGCTTCTATCGCTGCTGCTCATGCCCTTGGGCGCAAACGCCGTTCGCGGCGACGCGCGGCTTTATGACATGATGCTCTATTACACGGAGGGCAGCGAGTATATCGCCAACAGCGCGGGCATGGAAAGCGTGCGCCTGCCGATATCGCAGCTCTCCGCGGACGATCTCAACGCCATCGTCTCGCAGGCGGACGTACCCTATCCCATGGATAAGGAAATTGTAGAAAACGTCGCCAAGGAAGCATTTTCCGATCACGGCATCACGACGCTGGGCGATTACTTCAACGAAACCATGGTGCGCGTGTTCATCAACATACTTTCCTTCCTCGCCATCTTCGTGCTGCTGCGCCTCATTTGCGCCTTTTTCATCAACGGCGTGGACTACGCGTGGCGCTTTCCCATGCTCCGCATGGGGGACGCGCTGCTAGGCGGCGCGCTGGGCGTGCTGCGCGGCGTGCTCGCCCTGTTTTTGATCTTCATGCTGATGCCGGTTTTACTGACCGTCGTGGGGCAGTTCGATCTGGTGACGGACGTGGTGGAGGGCTCCTTCTTTGCGCCGTTTTTCTATTATTCCAACTTCCTTTTGAGCATGATGCCGGGGGTATAAGCCATGTTTTTATCCGATCAATGGCAGGATTACGCCATACTCGACGCGGGCGGCGGCGAAAAATACGAACGCTGGGGCGACGTGACGCTGCTTCGTCCCGATCCGCAGGCCGCGTGGCCTATGCCTGCGCCCAAGACGGTGGACGCGCGCTATATCCGCGCTAACACGGGCGGCGGGCACTGGGAATATGACCGCGACCTTCCGCAATCGTGGCGCATACGCTACCGCGACCTCACCTTCATCGTGCGTCCCACGGGCTTTAAGCACACGGGGCTGTTTCCGGAGCAGGCGACGAACTGGGATTTCATGCGCGCGGTGGTAGATAATCACAATAAAGAAACGAACAAACCCTTTCGCGCCCTGAACCTGTTTGCCTACACCGGCGGCGCCACCTGCGCGCTCGCGGCGGCGGGGGCAAGCGTCGCGCATGTGGACGCGGCAAAGGGCATGGTAAGCTGGGCTAAGGACAATCTCGAAAGCTGCGGCCTAGCCGACCGCCCCGTGCGCTTTCTGGTGGACGACGCGATGAAATTCGTGCTGCGCGAGGCGCGGCGCGGCAACGCCTACGACGGCATTTTGATGGATCCGCCCAGCTACGGGCGGGGGCCAAGCGGCGAAATGTGGAAGATCGAGGAGGATCTCTATCCCCTCGTATCCGCCTGCGCCGACATTTTAAGCGCCGACGCGCGCTTTTTCCTCATCAATTCCTACACCACGGGCTTAGCGCCCACGGTGCTTTCCAACATCCTGCGCGTGGCGCTCAAAGGCCGCGGCGGGCGGGTGGATACGGACGAGGTGGGTCTGCCCATCCAGCGGGGCGGGCTTGTGCTCCCCTGCGGGGCGACGGCAAGGTGGACGGGGAAATAGCCCATGCCGCAAATTCTCTACGAGGACAATCACATACTCGTCGTCGTCAAGCCCCCTAACCTGCCCGTACAGGCGGACGCAAGCGGGGACGACGACCTTTTGTCGCAGTGCAAGCGCTACATCAAGGAAAAATACGCGAAGCCCGGCGAGGTCTATCTTGGCCTGGTGCATCGGCTTGACCGTCCGGCGGGCGGCGTGATGGTATTCGCGCGCACCAGCAAGGCGGCAGCCCGGCTTTCGGCGCAGTTCAAGGGGCACGGCACGCAGAAGCAATACGCGGCGCTGGTCGCGGGCGCACCCTCCGATCAGGCGCAGTGGAACGACTATCTTTTACGGGAGGAGACGACCTCCCGCATCGTGCCCGACGGCACGCCGGAGGCGAAGGCCGCCTCCCTTTCCTATGTGCGGCAGGCGACGATAGGCGGCCTGTCCCTGGTGGATATCGCGCTTTTTACAGGGCGGCATCACCAGATACGCGCGCAGTTCGCGCATCATAACCTGCCGCTCTACGGCGACCAGCGCTATAATAAAAGCGCCGTGCCCGGCGAGCAGCTCGCCCTCTGGGCATACGCGCTGACCTTAGAGCACCCCACGCTGCGCGCGCGCATGACCTTCACGGCATTGCCCGCAGGCGGGGCGTGGCAGCCCTTTGGGGATTATCTTGCGGCGATGGAAAAGGGCTTTGGCCTTGTGTACGCGGACAAGAACCTGCTCGTGCTCAACAAGCCCGCAAGCCTTGAGACCTGCGCCGAAAATGCTGAAGCAGACACGCTGCAGCGCCGGGCGGAGGCGGTTTTTGGCACGCTTTTCCCCGTGCACCGGCTGGACGCGAACACGACGGGGCTTGTGCTGTTTGCCCGCACGGAAGAAGCGAAGGCGGCGCTTGACGCCGCCTTCAAGAATCGCGCGGTGCAAAAATTCTACCGCTGCGTGCTTAAGGGGTCGCTTACCCCCTCCGCCGACACGCTGCACGCGTTTCTTTTGAAGGACGAGGAAAAGGGGCGGGTGACGGTGCTCTCGCACGACGCGGGTAACGCCAAGCCCATCGCCACGGCATACCGGCTTCTGGGCGCGTACGGCAAAAACGGCGCGCAGGAGGCCGAGATCGAGCTTCTTAGCGGCCGCACGCACCAGATACGCGCGCACATGGCGTATGTTGGCCATCCGCTTTTGGGGGACGACAAGTACGGGGACAGGGAGTGGAACCGCGCGTGCAAAACGAGCCGCATCCACCTTTGCGCGGTGCGATTGTGCTTCGCGTTACCCGCAAGCAGCCCGCTTGCGTATCTCAACGACATGACCTTTCGCGTTGCGCCGCATTGGGCGCAGGATGAATCAAGGAGGAACTATGCAGACCTTTCGCAGCTTTGATATCATGGGGCCAAGGATGATCGGCCCCAGCTCCTCCCACACGGCGGGGGCGGCGCGGCTTGCCCACGTCGCATGGCAGATCGCGGGCAGGGACGTAAAGAGTGCTGCACTCATACTCTACGGCTCGTTTGCAAAGACGGGCAGCGGCCACGGCACGGACAAGGCGCTGCTTGCGGGCGTGCTGGGGCTTTCGCCCGAGGATGAGCGGCTTCGCTATTCGAGGCTTCTCGCGCAGGAGGCGGGGATCGAATACACCTTTGAATTCTGCGACGAGGCGCCGCAGGATTACGCCAACATGGCGCGTATCATCATCACGGGTCACGACGGGCACATCACGAACGTTTTGGGCGCGTCCATCGGCGGCGGCAACATACTCGTCACCCAGATCAACGGCCTGGAGGTCGCCTTTACGGGCGAATACCCCACGCTCATCGTCAGCCACCGCGACACGCCGGGCATGATCAGCGCCGTGACGGGGCTGCTTGCCCAAAAGGGCGTCAACATCGCGGGCATGCGGGTGTACCGGGACGGGCGCGGGCTCAAGGCCTACATGGTGATCGAAACGGACGCGCGCATCGATGACGAAACGCTTAAAGAAATACAGCATATGCAGAACGTGAACAGAATTTGTTCGGTCAGCAACGAGTAAGGAGCGAACATGAAAAGCTATCAATTTTCAACGGGCGTGGAGCTTCTCGCCCTGTGCGAACGCGAAAAGGCGCCCATCAGCGCCGTGATGCAGCTGCGGGAGGAAAGCTTTGGCGATTTTACGCGGGCGCAAATGCGCGCGGAGATGGCAAAGAACCTTGCCGTCATGCGCGCGTCCATCCAAAAGGGCTTGGAGGAGGAGCACGAATCCGTTTCCGGCCTTTCGGGCAAGGACGCGCAGCGCCTTAGCGCCTATAGCGGCGACGCGCTCATGGGAAAAACCATGGCGGAGGTGTGCGCCGCCAGCATGGCGGTGGTGGAAGTCAACGCCTCCATGGGTCGCATCGTGGCGGCGCCCACGGCGGGCGCGTGCGGCATTCTCCCCGGCGCGCTGCTGACGCTTGCGAAGTTAAACCGCTGGAAGGAGGACGCGCTCATCGACGCGCTCTTTACCGCCGCCGCCATCGGCAGCATCATCGCCGCCAATTCGACGCTTGCGGGCGCGGAGGGCGGGTGCCAGGCGGAGACGGGAAGTGCGGCCGCCATGACGGCCGCGGCGCTCGTGGAGCTTCAAGGCGGCAAGCCCGCGCAGGTCTTGGACGCGGCCGCCATCGCGCTAAAGAACATACTGGGGCTTGTGTGCGACCCCGTGGCGGGCTTGGTCGAATGCCCCTGCATCAAGCGAAACGCGATCGGCGCTGCGAACGCCGTGCTTTCTGCGGATTTGGCGCTTGCGGGCGTCCCTTCGCTCATCCCCTTTGACGAAACCGTGAGCGCCATGAAGAACGTCGGCCGCGCCATGAGCAGCGACCTTCGGGAAACCGCGCGGGGAGGCTTGGCCGCCACGCCCACGGCGGTGCGCATCAAAAACGAGTTGGGATTTCAAACAATTAGTAATTAGTAATTAGTTATTGGGGTTTTTCACGGCATATATCAAGCCTCCGGCATAAACGAAAAACAAAAG